>CAZDGT010000001.1:0-4080 GCA_964504905.1 uncultured Bordetella sp.
TTGTGGCTAAACAAATTGAACGCGTAGGGATGCGGCAATACCGTGTTTGCGTACTCGCGGTCTTCCAGATGCGCCCGAGTGGATTCGCGCAACTCTTCCATGGCCGCTGCGCCCGCGCCCGACGCTGCCTGATAGGTCGCCGCAATCAAGCGCCGGATGCGATTCTTCTGGTGAATCGGCCACAGCGGCACGATGGCGATGATGGTCGAGCAATTCGGATTCGCGATGATGCCGTTGTGCGCTGCGATCGCGTCCGGATTGATTTCCGGAATAACCAGCGGCACTTTGGGATCCATGCGGAACGCGGAAGAGTTATCTACAACCACCGCGCCCGCCTGCGCCGCTATCGGAGCATACTTCTTCGAGATCGAACCGCCGGCGCTGAAGAACGCAACGTCTACGTTCTTGAAGCTATCCTCGGTCAGTTCTTCAACCGTAATATCACGGCCCTGGAACGGCATGGTCTTTCCCGCCGACCTCGCCGACGCCAACAGGCGCAGTTCGGAAATAGGGAATTGCCGCTCCTCCAATAGACGCAGAAATTCAACGCCCACGGCTCCGGTGGCCCCTGCAATTGCAACTCGATATGTTTCACTCATGGCTGTAGTAAATGCCTCGCTATTTTCTGATAGGTTTCAATCGCCGCCACCAGCTCGCGCTTTGAAATGCGCTCTTCATCGGTGTGCGCGACGTGAATGCTTCCCGGCCCGAACAAATACGGCGTGCCCCATGATCCGTCGAAAGCCGGGATGTCCGTGGTGTACGCGACGACCATGGTCTCCAGTCCCGCGATTGACCCCATATGCACGGCCGGGATGCACAAAACTTCCTTGGCCTCAGCCTTGCCCGCGACTGCTTCGGCCACGGCGTGACGTGTGCTGTTGCCATCGTCCACCAGACGAAAGAAGACCTCCGCCATGGCGTAATCAGGAATCACGTTCGGCGCGCGTCCGCCCTTGATGGTGCCGATGTTCATCGTGCTCGGGCCGAGGATCGCGTCGGTCGGGAGCGAGACCTTGCGCACGCGCTCCAGCGCATCCAGCAATTTCTCGATCGCCGATTCACCCAGATGCGGATATGCCGAGTGCGCCATGCGCCCCTGCGCGATAATCTCGAAGCGCAGAGCGCCTTTCGATCCCAGCACCAGTTTGCTTTCAGTGGGCTCGCCGTTGATCAGGTACTTGCTGCCGCGCGGATCTTTCGCCGCCGCCGCCGCGCCAGCGCTGTTGCGTTCCTCGCCCACCACGAACAGCAGCGCAACTCGCCGCTCGCCCGCTGCCAGCAGCGCCTCCACCGCGAAGATCATCGACGCGATGATGCCCTTGGTGTCGCACGCGCCTCGGCCCCAAATGAATTCGTCGTCTTCGCGCGACGCGAAAAACGGGGGCACAGTATCGATGTGCGTAGAGAACGTTACTACCGGCGTGTCCCAATACGCCAGCACGTTGTAGCGGTGCGGCTCTACTTCGATTCGCTCGACGTGCCCGTTCGTCCGCGAGGCGAGCGTCGAGAGATAGTCGGCCAGGTACACGCCCACCTGCTCTTCATTCGGCGTTACCGAATCAATATCGATCAGCGCGCGTGTCAGCTCAAAAGCATTCATAAAATTACCGGCACAACATTTGGGGAGGGAGGAGGCGGGATGCGCGGCGGCCGGAGAGTCCGGACCTGTATGTATACTTCTGCCGCTTTCCCGATAGCGCTCCACCCGGCCCGTCACATTTCTACGTTCCGAATGACAGTGGGCCGGTGTTAACCAGACCCCCCAACCGCCGCGCACCGAATCCTCGATTTCCGCGCTGCGATTTCGGCAAGGCTGCCCCTTTCACCAAGCGCTCCGGGATTCGCCGGAATCACGCGCCAGGCTACTCATGGCCCTCGCTCCTCTATCAAGATCTCTTTCAGGATAACACGGCGGGGCCGCGCACCCGCAATATTCAGGCCTACATACGGCGATAATGGTCTCGAGTGGCCTCTTCGCCGAACATCTACATCGCCGATGTCGGAATTGTCACCCGTTTGTGGAGCCGGCTCGGCGCTGCAACGCAATCCACCTATGAAGACGGCTGTTTCGGCATCGCCAAAGGCGCCGCGTATTCGTCGCTGCTGGCGTTTTTCCCCGTGCTCACGACTCTTGCGGCAATTTTGGTGCAGGCCAATGCCGATGCCGTTGCGCGCACCATTGCCCGCCTGCTTTACGATGTGATCCCGCCGGGCACGGAAGACCTTGTACGCGAACTTTTCATTGTGAGAGGCCGGCGGCCCACTGCAATTCTCGTGGGCGCCGTCATTCTTGCCGTTTGGGCCAGCTCGGGGGTGATGATGAGCCTCATGGAAGGTTTCCGCGCCATCTACCGCATTCCCAGCGGCCGCTCTTTCGTCAAGGAGCGAGTAGTGGCCATGTGGCTGGTACTGGTTGCGGCGGTTCCCTTACTGGGTGCTTCGACCCTCATTGTGACCGGCAACCGTGCGCGGCGTTCCTTCATTGCGTGGCTTGGGCTGGAGGGTGGAGGCAACGACCTGAGAGGGTGGCTCCAACTGGCCGGTCAGGCGGTGACCTTAGTTATCGCGCTAGGCGCCATTGTGGTGATCATGGCCTTGGTTTACTATTTTGGCCCTAACCGTAAGCAGTCCTTCCGCAAGCTGCTACCTGGCGCCGCTGTGGCCACAGTTCTGTGGCTGCTTTCAACTTTGGCCGTCGCCTGGTACCTGCGCGATATCGCCAACTACAACGTGCTCTACGGAGGCGTCGGTGCGGGGCTTGCTTTGCTGGTGTGGAGCTACGTCCTTTCCGTCATAACTTTGTTCGGCTGCGCATTCAACGCCGTCTACGAACGGCGCTAGCATGAAAGCAATGCAGAGCCCACTATCTCTGGAGGAAATTCGCCGGCTCGATGCTCACTGGCGCGCCGCGAACTATCTTTCCGTCGGCCAAATTTACCTCTACGGCAATCCGCTGCTGACCGAGCCGCTGCGCATCGATCACATCAAGCCGCGCCTACTGGGACATTGGGGCACCACTCCCGGGCTGAACTTCATCTACACGCACGCCAACCGCCTGATCCAGAAATACGATCTGAACATGATCTATGTGTGTGGGCCGGGGCATGGCGGTCCGGGCATGGTCGCGAACACCTGGCTGGAGGGCAGCTATACCGAACGGTTCCCGAACGTTACGCGCGATGCAGAGGGGATGCTACGCCTGTTTACGCAGTTTTCATTTCCCGGCGGCATTCCCAGCCATGCGGCGCCGGAAACGCCCGGCTCCATTCATGAGGGTGGGGAACTCGGCTACTCACTGCTGCATGCTTACGGAGCGGTGTTCGACAATCCGGATCTACTCGCCCTTTGCGTTATCGGCGATGGTGAAGCCGAGACCGGCGCGCTGGCCGCCAGTTGGCACTCCAACAAGTTTTTGGATCCCGTATGCGACGGTGCCGTAATCCCAATTCTGCATCTCAATGGCTACAAAATCGCCGGGCCTACGGTGCTCGCCCGGATTCCGCGCGAAGAATTGACCCAGCTTCTGGAAGGTTACGGCTATCATCCATATTTCGTCGAAGGGCATGAGCCAGAACCGATGCATCAGGCGATGGCGTCCACGCTTGAAACGGTCCTGCTCGAAATTCGGGCGATTCAAAAGGACGCGCGCGAGAACGGATTCCATCAGCGTCCCACCTGGCCCGTCATCGTTCTGATTTCGCCTAAGGGTTGGACCGGGCCCAAAGTTGTCGATGGAGTACAGATTGAAGGCACCTTCCGCGCGCACCAGGTCCCGCTGGATGGGCTGGCCGAAAAGCCTGGCCACATCCAAATCCTCGAAGAGTGGATGAAGAGCTACCGGCCCGAGGAGCTGTTCGACGATAGCGGCAGCCCTGTGCCCGATGTTATGGCAGCGGCCCCCCAAGGCTTGCGGCGCATGGGGATGAATCCCCATTCCAACGGCGGAGTGCTCCTGAAAGACCTGAAGCTCCCCGACTTTCGGAGCTACGCGGTGAGCGTTCCCAAGCCCGGCGCAACGCAGGCAGAAGCCACACGCGTACTGGGGAACATGTTGCGCGATGTGATGAAGGCCAATGA
>CAZDGT010000002.1:0-15293 GCA_964504905.1 uncultured Bordetella sp.
TACAGCGAGTACATGCGCAAGGAAGGCGTCAGCTATCAGGACATGTTCCGCCGCATCAAGAACACCCTGATCACGCAGCGCAAGGTGATCCGCGCCGCCGGCCGCGACTCGGGTGACCAGATGAAGCTCTCCCGCGACAAGATCAATGACCTGTCGCACAAAGTGGTCGCCGCCCTGCGCAAGAGCCGCGACTTCCGCTTGAAGCGCGACCCCAATGACGTGCGCCTGGAACTGGTCAAGATCATCACCGATCTGCTGCAGACCGAAGAGAAGGTGGATCGCGCCGCCCGCACCAAGATTCGCACCCAGAAACGCGAGATCCCCGAAGGCACCGAAGAATGGGATCTGCTGCATAAGCGCTATTACGCCGAAGAGCTGAAGAAGCTCGGCATCGATCTGGATTCACGCTGAGAGGTGTGTTTTATGAAGTCTCTTTTGTGGATCGCCGCGTTGTCGCTCCCCACATTGGGGCAAGCTGTCAAAGTGGAGACGGTCCCCAATCCGTCCGCTGTCGGAAGTCTGCAAGCGAGCTGGTCGACGGCGCGCGACGGCAGTCCTTTGCTGAGCTGGATTGAAACGCAAAAGGACGAATCCTACACGCTCAAGTACGCCGTTCGCCGCGGCGCACAATGGTCGGAGCCGCGCACCATCGCCGCGCATCGCCAGTTTTTCCGCCAGCCCGCTGAGCTGCCCGAAGTGATCTCGCTCAGCGACGGTACTCTGCTGGCGCACTGGGTTGAGTCCCCCGACGAGGAGAGCGAAGCAGAGTTCTCCTATGTATCGGCCTCGCATGACGGCATCCGCTGGACCGCGCCCGTCGTCATACATAAGGATCGCAGCATGGTGCAACACGGCTTGGCCTCCATCGCTGCCAGCGGTGACCGCGAGGCGTCCATCCTATGGCTGGAGGCGCTGCAGGGCGAGGACGCGCCGGTCGCGCTCAAGAGAACCGTGGTCAGCGCGGAGGGCAAGGTCGTCAAAGAGGAGAGCTTGGACTCCGACGTGTGCGCGTGCTGTCCCACGTCCGTAGTGAAGACTGCGCGCGGCTTGATGGTTGCTTACCGTGACCGCACGACCGACAACATCCGCGACATTTCCGTGATTCGCCTGGAGAACGGACGCTGGTCCGCGGCGAAGAACATTAATCCCGATCAGTGGAAGCTGAACGCGTGTCCCACCAATGCAGCCGCGGCCGCAGCCCAAGGCGATCACGTCGCCATTGCGTGGTTCACGGGCGCGCAGAATTCGCCTCGCGAACAGATCGTGTTTTCGTCCGACGGCGGGACCACGTTTGGCAAGCCGGTGCTTCTCAGCACGGGGCGCTCATTCGGCTATACGTCCATTGCACTGGATGCTCAGGGCGGAGCGCTCGTCTCCTGGCTGGAACAAAGCCCTGCGGGAGCCCGCATCCTGGTCCGTCCGGTTTCGGCCGCCGGCGTCGCCGGTGCCGTCATCCAAGTTGCCCAGGGAGCCCGGAGGGACCTGGGTTATCCGCGTCTTCTGCAAGCCGGGAACGAAACATGGGTCGCGTGGACCAGTTCCGCCGTCCCCGCCAAGGTCCAGACCGCGCGTCTCGTTAAATAAACTACCGGCTCGGCTGCATCATCTTCGCTTTGTAAACCGCCATTGCTTCAGACGACGAAATGTAATCCAGCAGCGCCTTCGCGCCGGCGGGATTCTTCGGATGAGAAGACAGAAGCCCGACGAACGATGTGGGCGTCGAGATCTCTCTCGGAAACGCTCCCACCACATCGATGCCGGCCTCGCCCATTTCGCTCAGGAAGGTGATGCCGACTTCCACCTCGCCTCTTGCCGTCATTCCCATCGCGCCTGCACCGGTCTGCGTCGGTTTGTACTTCGCCTGCACCTGTTCGAAGATGCCCAGTTTCTTGCACATCTCATCGAAGCTCACTCCCGCCGCGGCTCCGCTCGCGGCCGAGGGATACGTCAGCGACTTCGCCGAAAGAAGCAGGCGCTTCACCGCATCCGCAGTCGAGATATCCGGCTTAGGCGTGCCCTTTTTGACGGCCACTCCTACGGCGGAAGTCGCCAGCGGGGTCGCCGACTTTTCCACAATGTTGCCGGACGCAATCACTTCCGGGTAGGGCGGCTGGACCACGGGCACGTCGAAATCTCCGCCGGTGGCGACCTGTTTCTTGGTTACCAGTCCGGTGCCGAAAGTGGCCTTCACCTTATAGCCCGTCTTGCGCTCGAAGCCCGGGATCAACTGCTGGATCGGCGCGCGGATACCGCCCGGCGCGATCAGAGTCACTTCGCCATTCTGCGCGGAAGCGCTTTGCCAGGGGCCCAGCGCCAGCGCGACTAAGGTCAGCGGGATCAGATGTTTCATGGTTGTTTATTCTACCAAGCCTCTACTTATTCTTTTTGTTGGGCTGCTCGGGAGGGCGGTATCCCTCAAGCGAGTTCCCGTGTTCGCGGTAGTATTCTCCTGCGGGCGTGAGCTTCCGTGAATCCGGAGGATGACAAAACTCGCAATCCTTTTTCGTGCGGCGCGTGTACTCCGGCTTCGCGGGACTGATCTTTACCGACAGCAGGAGTCCCGCGGCTAAAATCACGGCTGGAGCGAATAACTTCATACCCCCGCCGTCACCTCGCGTATGATCTCAACAGCCTGCTGGATGTTCGCCTTAGTGATATTTAGGTAAGGTATTGCACGAATGCCGTCGGAGCCAGCCGGCAAAACCCGAAGCCCCTTGGCTTGCAAGCGTTCCGCGAATTCCGGCGCGGGAATGCTAGTGATTTTGAAGCGGAGGATGTTGGTTTCTACGGCGGAGACATCGACGACTAGGCCTGGGCAGTCCCTAATGCCTTCCGCCAGCAGCTTCGCGTGACAGTGATCTTCGGTCAGCCGCTCGCGATGATTACGCAGTGCATAGAGCGCACCTGCGGCGATGATCCCGGCTTGCCGGAAGCCTCCGCCGTATTGCTGTTTGAAGCGACGCGCGCGCGTGGTGAACTCCCGGCTGCCGCAGAGAGCCGAACCCACAGGAGCACCCAGCCCTTTGGAGAAGCACACGCTGATACTGTCGAAGAACTGCGCGTATGTCTTCTCCGGAACTCCGGTCGCCACGGTTGCGTTCCACAAGCGCGCTCCATCCAAATGCGTTTTGAGGCCACGCTCCCGCGCTGCATCGGTGGCCGCTTTCATCTGCTCCACGCTCCAGACCTTGCCGCCGCCCGCGTTGTGAGTGTTTTCGAGGCACAACAGCTTGAATGGAGTGACATTTGTGGCTGCGGGCGAATAGCTCGGGATTCCCAGCACCGCACGAACGTCGTCGGCCGTGAACACGCCTCGCACTCCGGGCAGCAAGCGCGGCAAGACTCCGGAGAGGGCCGCCATCCCGCCCGCTTCGTTCATATATATGTGCGCGGCTTGGTCAACCAGCGCCGCGTCGCCGGGTTGGGTGTGCGTACGCAGCGCGATTTGATTCGACATAGTTCCGGACGGCACATAGACGGCGTCTTCCGTTCCGAGCAGCGCCGCAACTTCCGCTTCGAGTTGCTTTACCGTCGGATCATCGCCATAAACGTCATCGCCCACCGGCGCGCGGGCCATGGCTTCGCGCATCTCGTCAGTGGGCTGGCTGCAAGTATCACTGCGGAGGTCGATCATATTGTCACCTGCTATGGTGCCACGAATGTGACACCATTGGCTCAGGAGCCTAGTGCATCATTTCCATTCCGAGCAGTGGCTGAACCGTCCCGTCGACGAAGTGTTTGCGTTCTTCTCGGACGCGAACAATCTCGAAGCCATCACGCCGAAGCAGCTCAACTTTCACATCCTGACGCCTGGACCGATCCAATTGGCAGCGGGCGCGCGCATCGACTATCAACTGAAACTCCACGGCATCCCGCTCAAATGGGCGACGCTGATCGAAAGCTGGAACCCGCCGCATGAGTTCGTCGATGTGCAGTTGCGCGGGCCATACCGCGTCTGGCGCCATACGCATCGCTTCCTGCCGGAGGGGAAGGGAACTCGCATCGTCGATGACGTGGAGTATCAGCTCCCATTCGGGCCGCTGGGCCGTCTGGTGGAAGCGCTTTGGACCCGCCGCGAGGTCGCTCAGATCTTCGGTTATCGTGCGGAAGTAATCGCACGGCAGTTTTCGTAAACTATTAGAGAAGGAATCCAACTTATGTCCACCATCACCAGCAGCGTCTCCAGCGGCATCGAAAATCCGCTCAAGCAATTGGCCCGCTTCGGGCAATCCATCTGGCTGGATTACATTCGCCGGAGCCTGATGACCAGCGGCGATCTCCGCCGTATGGTGGAAGAGGACGGCCTGGGCGGAATGACCTCCAACCCGGCAATCTTCGAGAAAGCTATCGCAGGCGGTGAAGAGTACGCCGATTACGTGGCGGAGTTGCGCAAGGACAAGACGCTGGACTCCAAAGGCATCTACGAGCATCTGGCGATTCGCGATATTCAAGATGCCGCCGATGTGCTCCGCCCCGTCTACACCAAGACCAATCGTCACGACGGCTACGTAAGTTTGGAAGTGGCGCCCTATCTGGCGCACAAGACGCAGGAGACTATCGATGAAGCTCTGCGCTTATGGAAGGCGGTGGACCGCCCGAATCTGATGATCAAGATTCCGGGGACTCCTGCGGGCGTACCAGCGATTGAAACCGTGCTGCGCGAAGGCGTGAATGTGAACGTCACGCTGCTGTTCTCACAGGAAATGTACGAAGAAGTGGCATGGGCTTACGTGCGAGCGCTGGAACAGCGGGCCGCCAAGGGCCAGGATCTATCGGGGATTGCCGGCGTCGCCAGTTTCTTCGTGAGCCGCATCGATTCATCAGTGGATGCGCTGATAGACGCGCGGCTCCCGCAGGCAACTGAGGAACAGAAAAAGGTGTTGGAGTCGGTTCGCAGCAAAGTGGCGATTGCCAACGCCAAGCTGGCGTACGAAAGCTACCAGCGCATCTTCTCCGGACCGCGCTGGGAGGCGCTGGCATCCAAGGGCGCTCAAACCCAGCGCGTGTTGTGGGCCAGCACGTCCACCAAGAATCCCAAACTGCGCGATGTACTTTACATTGAGGAGTTGATCGGCAAGGATACGGTGAACACGATTCCCCCGGCGACCTACGATGCTTTCCGCGATCATGGAATTCCGCGCGCTTCGCTGACCGAAGATCTGGAAGGCGCACGCCGTGTCATGGCAGACTTGGCTACGGCGGGAATCTCCATCAAGGCCGTGACCGATGAACTGGTGGTCGCAGGCGTGAAGCAGTTCGAGGATGCCTTCACGAAGTTGCTCGCGGTTACGCATCCGCAATGAACTCGCTCACATATGAGCTGCCGCCAGATTTAACTCAGGCGGTGGCGGACAATCTGCGCGCGTGGGAATCGAGTGATCGCGTGGCGCGCATCTGGGCCGGCGACGCGTCGGTCTGGACCGGTACCGATGAAGCGCAGTGGCTGGGCTGGTTGAGAATCACAGCCGAACAGGTCGCGCAAAAACAGCGCTTCGAGCAGTACTCCGCTGAGGTCAAGGCCGCCGGATTTACGCACGCGCTGCTGCTGGGCATGGGCGGATCGAGCCTGTGTCCGGAAGTGCTGCGATTGTCTTTCGGACTCAACGCGGGGTTCCCCGATCTGCACGTGCTGGATTCAACAGATCCAGCGCAAGTGGCCGCCACCGAAAAGAAGATCGATCTGGCCCGCACTCTTTTCATCGTTTCGAGCAAGTCGGGTTCGACACTGGAACCGAACGTCTTCAAGCAATACTTCTTTGAGCGGGCGGGACGCGACGGGAGCAAGTTCGTCGCGATCACGGATCCCGGCTCGCACATGCAAAAAGTAGCCGAGCAGGATGGTTTCCGGCACATCTTTTTCGGGTTGCCCTCGATTGGCGGACGCTTCTCGGCGTTGTCGGATTTCGGCGTGATCCCGGCCGCCGCGATGGGAATCGATACGGGCAGGTTCCTGACGGCCGCCGACGCGATGGCGAAAGCTTGCACCGCGCCGAAGGATAATCCTGGACTTACGCTGGGCGTGCTGCTGGGCACACTGGCGCGCGCGGGACGCGACAAGCTGACAATCGTCGCCTCGCCCGGTGTTCACGATCTGGGAGCGTGGCTGGAACAGTTGGTGGCGGAATCGACCGGCAAGGATGGCAAAGCCATCATCCCGGTGGACCGCGAGCCGCTCGGGCTGCCCTCGGTTTACGGCAATGACAGATTGTTCGTATATGAGAGGTTAACGTCCGCGCCCGACCCGGAGCAGGACCGCGCGATGGACGCGCTGGCGGCAGCGGGGCATCCGGTGATCCGCATCGCGATGGGCGACGCGTACGATCTGGGCCGCGAGTTCTTCCGCTGGGAGTTCGCTACGGCGGTGGCGGGCGCGATTCTGGAGATCAATCCGTTCAATCAGCCCGATGTCGAAGCCAGCAAGATTGCGACCAAGAAATTGACCAATGAGTTTGAGGCCTCCGGCTCGCTGCCGGCCGAGGCCCCCGCGTTCGAGGAAGACGGCATCAAAGTATTCGGGCAGATAGCAGGAACGACGCTGGCCGATAGCTTGCGTGGGCATCTCAATTCGATCAAGGCGAGCGACTACTTTGCGCTGCTCGCTTACATCGAGATGACTCCGGCGCACGAGGCCGCGTTGACCGCGATGCGCCAGCGGGTGCGCGATGCCAAGCGCGTGGCGACATGCCTGGGATTCGGTCCTCGGTTTTTGCATTCGACGGGCCAAGCGTATAAAGGCGGACCGAATACCGGCGTGTTCCTGCAGATCACTTCCGATGACGCGCGCGACCTGCCAGTGCCGGGACAGAAGTACACATTCGGCATCGTCAAGGCGGCGCAAGCACGGGGCGACCTTACCGTGCTGCACGAGCGCGGACGCCGCGCGCTGCGGATTCATCTGAGCGCGGATGTCGACGACGGGCTCGCAAAACTCGCGTCGGCGCTGGAGCGCGCGTTACAATAGAGGTCTCTCCACTTTCCCCGAAGGGCCGGTAGCTCAGTTGGTAGAGCATCGCACTTTTAATGCGGTGGTCGCGGGTTCGAGTCCCGCCCGGCTCACCATTTCAACCTGTTCAGTCGCGTCCACAGCGGAGACATCGGTTACAGTTTGTTCCTAAGGCTCCGGAACATTCTGTTACCAAGACCACCGGAACGTTCTGTTACCTATGTCTGGGTACGGTCACAGTGACTGTAGTCACATGTGAGCTACTTCGCCAGCGCCGGCAGCGTCGTGTATGTGTGCGCAGCGACGGCTGGGATGCGTATCCCCAGCACGCCAATCTGAGCGCCCACGGGCTTGTTGAACTCGATGGTGCCACGGATGTTCGCGGCCACCTGATATCTATCCGTCCCCAGCGTAAACGCATAGTGCCCGTTCGCGGCCAGGGTGATCATGTCGGTCGCGATCTGCGCTCCTGTGGCGTCGCGCACCGTCACGGGAATGTTCACTTGTCCTGCCGATACTGCGTTCAGCGCTATACCCGTGGCCGTCCCATTGGTGTTGTCGAACGCGATGATATAACCGCTGGCGTTGCGGCTCTCTAACGGCACCACCGCTTCTTGATCGTTGTGGCGAAAAATCACAAACCCACTCACATTTCCGGTTGTACTGAGCTGCGCCGAACCGGTGAGGAGTTGCTCGGTGCCGCTGCTGATGATCAACAGGGTCGCTCCGGCCGCCAGTTGAGCGGTGTACGACTGGGTGGTCATGGTGGTGCCGCCGCCAGATTGTGGGAATGCCAGCGGCAGCGACAAAGGAGCGCCGGTTTGATCATCGAAGAAACTTAGGGTGGCTGGCGCCGAACTGCTTCCGCTGTTGACTAGCACAAACGTTGTCTGCCACCCGTCGCCTCCCGAGGCCAGGTGAGCGATGCTCCCGCCGCCGGTCCCAACATTTGCCAACGAAGGAATCGTAGTGAGAGCGTTATTGGGCGGCGTAAAACGAAGTCCCAGCACACTGATCTGGCCGCCCACGGGTGTATCGAATTCGATGGTGCCGCGCCGATTATCGGTTTCCGGGAATCCATTCACGGCGTCGGACAACACGAAGGATTTGTGGCCGCTGCCCACCAGAAAGATCCCGGCTCCGGGAGTACTGATCACTGCGCCACTGTCGTCGCGAATGATCACCGGAATCAGTGCGCTTTGCGCAGAAACATTTTGCAGTGCCACCCCCAGCACCAAACCATTGGTGTTGTCGAATGCCAACAAGTAGGAACTTGCATTGCGTGTCTCCAGCGGCACTACTGCTTCCTGGGCGGTCACGATCTGGCGGAAGATAGCGAAGCCATCTACCGCGCCGGCGGCAGCTAGTTGCGCGGAACCGACTCGTACTGGCGACGTTTGGGCTCCCGCTGTCTCGACAATCAGCGATGCATTCGCCCAAAGTGTTTCATCCAGTGATGCCGCCATCAGCGGTCCTGCGGCCGGTGGCTGCTGCGGCAGCACGAGCGGTAGTCGCAGACCACCGGCGGAGTCTCCGAAAAGGCTCAATCGCGCAGTGGTAGCCGACGCACCTTTATTGACTAGCGTGAACGCCGTGGTCCAGTTCTCCTCCGCCGCAAGGTGTGGCATGGAACCGACGAAAGGCGGGACGGCGAGACCCTGCGTCTGAATCGCAAAGGCGAAGCCGGCGACGGTAAAAGTGGCATTCAGAGGGCTGCTATTGCTGTTCGAGGCCACCAGATAGTTCACCACACCACTACCGGAGCCACCGGCCCCATTGGTGATGGTCACCCAGGACGGTGGGCCCGACACGGTCCATGCACAGCCGAAACCCGCCGTCACCACGATTTGCCCCGTGCCACCCGCCGCTGGAAAGACTTGCCCGCCTGAGCTGATCGAGTAGACGCAGGGCGGATTAACTGTGAGGATGAAAGATTGTCCCGCATTTAGCGAGTTGGCATCCGTCACGGTCACCAAAAGGCTTGTTGTTCCCAGCGCCGTGGGTGTGCCCGAAAGCATACCAGCGGTGGATAGCGATAATCCGGGTACCGCCGATGCGGGAGACATCGACCATGAGTAAGGCGGCGTACCGCCGATGGCCGCAAAAGTTTGCGAGTAAAAGGTCCCAAGCCTAGCAGTGGGAAGGAAGGGGTCGGTGGTGGTGATCCTCACTTGGGTTTCGACCGGCAGGCTGAAAGCCTGGGTGACGGACGTGACGGCAGAGTCGGTGAGCCGCACCGTGAAATTAAACGTACCTGTAGTCGTAAGCGTGCCCATGATCACCGCGCCGGCACTAGCTGGACCATTGCCACTGATCGATAGCCCGGGGGGAAGCGATCCGGATGCAATTGACCAGGTGTAGGGAGGCTTACCTCCGCTCGCCCCAAGGTTTTGCACATAAAAACTGCCTACTATGCCGGCGGGCAAGGTAGCCGTCGTGATTGTCAGCGGACCTCCTGTAATCGTGAGACTCAAAGTCTGTGTCACAGGCGGAGACGCACCGTCGGTAGCGCGCACAGTAAAACTGGACGTACCCGCAGTCAGGGGCACGCCGGCGATCGCTCCAGTGCTGCTGTATAGTATGAGCCCCTCGGGAAGCGTCCCCGAAACCAGCGTCCAAGTGTAGGGGAAGTAGCCACCGATACCCGCGAGGAAGAATCCGTACGGCACTCCAACATTTCCAGACGGCAGTGTGGTGGTGGTGATTGCCAGTTGAGGATTCATAGTCAGACTGAAGGTTCGTGTATCCGTGAGTGATGCGGCGTCGGTGACGCGCACGGTGAAGGCAGAAGTTCCCACACTCACTCCGGTGCCGGCGATCGTTCCATTGCTCGCGAGCGACAATCCGGGGGGGAGCGCTCCTGAAATCAACGACCAAGTGTAAGGCGGAGTGCCTCCGCTCGCCAGCAGAAATTGCTGGTAAGCAATAGCCACCGCTCCCGATATCAAAGGGTCAACGGACTCGATCCTCAGTCCGGGCGCGATCATTAGGTTGTAACTTTGCGTGGCGGTGAAAGCCAAGGAATCTGTGACCCGCACCGCGAAAGCGAACGTTCCGAAGGCTGTCGGCGTGCCGAACAGTCTTCCGTCACTCAGAAGGCTTTCGCCGGCGGGGAGCGATCCAGAAACAATATCCCAGTTGTACGGCAGAAAGCCTCCGCTCACCGCCAAGGTTTGAAGATAGGTAGTGCCTTGTTTGCCTGGTGGGAGCGTCACCGGTGTGATCTGCATTGGCGGCACTTCCGTCAGGCTGATAGTCAGAGGCAAACTGATGGTGGCGGTGCCATTGACGAGATCTCTTACCGTGAAGTGGGGCTGATAAGTACCTTGGCTGCCTTCGGCGGGGACACCTCCTAAGAGGCCCGATGCGTTCATGGTCAGGCCATTGGGCAACCCGACAGCCGACCAGGTGGGGAAGACGTTGGGAAGTCCAGAAGAGGGAGTGATCGTTCCACCAGACGAAATGAAACCGACACCTAGGGGTCTGCCGGGTGGCGGGTACGTGACGCCAACGATGCCTACCGGCAAAGACGTCGGCGCTACGATTTGCAGAGCGCGATTGATAGCAATCGAGAAGCCTTGGGCCAGCGAAGTCGCACCTGTGCTGTCTTGCACTGTTACGCTGAAATTGAAATACGGTTCGGTCGGATAGCTGCCTGGGGCAGTGGGAGTCCCGCTAATTACTCCGGTGCCGGGATCAAGCGCCAACCCCGGAGGGAATGTGCCGCTGCTGATTGTCCAATTGCTGTAAGGGGGCGCTCCTTCCGCGGCACTGAATGCTGCGGAGTATGGAGTCCCTACATCGCCGGGCGGCAGGCCTGCGGGGTAAATTGAAGCACCGACCGCCGGGATGATAACGCCGCGCGAAATTGTACCGATCTGTAACTTGGTAAACCAAAGCGCCCCGTCGGACCCAGTAGTGATGCCGTCGAGTATAGTTGATCCCAAGGGATACTCAGTCAGGAGGCCGACTGTGGTCATCCGCCCAACCTTGGAGTACTCAGTAAACCACAGCGCTCCATCTGACCCCACGGCGATTCCACTCAAGCCAATGAATGATGAGTCCGGCAAGGGATACTCAGTAAAACTTCCGCCCGTTGTGACTCGCCCTATCTTATAAGCAGTGCTCTCGGTAAACCACAAAGCTCCATCCGGCCCTGCGGTGATGTTATTCGGGCGGCTAGACGCGGTGGGTGTAGCGTATTCAGTGAAGACTCCGGCTGTGGTAATCCGTCCGATCTTACTTCCATTGGACTCTGCAAACCACAAGGCGCCGTCCGGTCCGCCGACGATTCCGAAGGGGGCGCTGGACGCCGTCGGTATGGGATATTCCGTGACAGCGCCCGAAGTATCAATCCGTCCGATCTTATTGGCGGTCTGCTCGGTAAACCACAGGGCGCCGTCAGAACCCACAGTTATTATTCTGGGGCCGCTGCCTGCGGTTGGTATCGCGTACTCGGTAACTACGCCGTCAGTTGTACTCCGCCCGATTTGGTTGGCGGAAAACTCCGTAAACCACATCGCGCCGTCAGGACCCGCGACGATACCCCACGCGCCGCTGGTTCTCGTGGGTGTTAGGTAGCGCGTGATGGCTCCGGTAGTAGTAATCCGGCCAATCGCCTTGGAGAAGTCCGTGAACCACAATGCCCCATCCGGTCCGGCAGCGATCGTAACGGGTGTCGCGATTGCAGGCGACGAGTAATCCGTTATAGATAACTGCGGCCACGCCCCGGCTAAGACAGAGCAAACTATCAGGGCGGCACTAAGTTTTATAAGAGAACGCATCCGCCGGAATTACGTCGTAAAGTTCGAGAATTAAGTTTCCAACTTTAGCATTTTTTTGCCACAAGCGCACAAACGCTTTTAAACGGTGCTAGTCGTATCAACGTTTAGATCCGAGACGGTGGTCGCGGGTTCGAGTGCGGCCCGGCTCACCATTTCAACCAGCCCTTGGGCTGGGCGCTTGTTCCGGAGTCCCTTCGATGCCTAGCTGCGCGGCGCACCCTCGCATGGCTTGAATGCAAAAATCGATGTGCTGATCCAGTTCCACGCCTAATTCAGCGGCGCCGTTTACGATGTCTTCGCGGCTGACGGAGCGCGCGAAGCCCTTATCTTTGAGTTTCTTTCTGACGCTCGCCACGTCCACGGAGTGAATGCTGCGTGTTGGTTTGACGTAACTGATCGCGGTGAGAAATCCTGCCAGCTCGTCGCATGCAAAGAGGGTTTTTTCGAGCGGCGAAACACGCGGCACTCCGCTGTAGTTTGCGTGTGACAGAATGGCCCGGCGAATCTCTTCAGACACGCCGCGTTGAGCCAAGATCGGCTCGCCCTTCATTGGATGATCCGGCGCTTCCGGGTGGATTTCCCAGTCGAAATCGTGCAGCAGGGCGGTGACGCCCCACTTGGCTGGATCCTCGCCGAACTTTATGGCGTAGGCGGAAACACACGCCTCCACGGCCAGCGCGTGACGGCGGAGGCTATCCGATTGCGTGAATTCGCACAGAATATCCCAAGCCTTCTCCCGTTCCATCAGGAACTCTCCGCCTAGCGACTGGGGAGCCCGAAAGTGAAGATCGCATGACCCGCCGCGATCGACACGTACTGCGCCCCATCCACCGTATAAGTGATCGGCGACGCGGCAACCTGCAAGCCCAGATACCGCTTCCATAATTCCTTACCGGTCTTCGCATCCAATGCGAAGAAGTAGCCTTCGCGATTTCCCGAAAACAGCAGATCTGCCCCGGTCGTCAAAATGCCTGCGTCACTGACGTCCTGCATTTTGTAATCCCAGACCTTTTCGCCCGTAAGAGGATTCAGCGCGCGGACCACGCCATAGCCCCACTCGGGTCCCCACTTAATGAGCGGATTGCGGGTGATCGACGGGATAGGGCTTCGAGCGGAGCCGCCGGTGAAGGATTTACCCGGCTGGTATTCCTGCTCCCAGGTGAAGTACGACGTGTGGTAGTCTTCCCAGGCGGTCAGATAAAAATATCCAGTACGGGGGCTAAAGGAAGGCGCATACCAATTGGTTCCCCCTTGCACGCCCGGCCAGACGTCGTTTCCTGTGACGCTGGGTTCCTTGCCCGCAATTTTCACTGGCTTACCGCTATCATCAATTCCGCTGGACCAAGTTACCTTCACAAAAGGCTTCCCTGACAGGAATTCGCCAGTGGTCCGGTCCAGGACATAGAAGTAGCCGTTGCGGTTTCCCCACAGCATGACCTTGCGAGGTGAGCCTCTCCAATTCAATTCCGCCAGCACCGGGACTTGCACTGAGTCGAAGTCCCACTCATCCCCGGGAGTGAACTGGTAAAACCATTTGATTTTTCCTGTATCAGCGTCCATTGCGACGACGCAATCGGAGTATAAGTTGGCGCCGGTTCGTGAGGTGGAATTCCAATCCGGCCCCGGATTTCCAATTCCCCAATAAAGCAGATTCGTTTCTGCGTCATAGGACCCCGTTACCCAGGCCGACGCTCCGCCGGTCTTCCAGGAATCGCCTTTCCAAGTTCCGAAGTTCTGTTCCCCAGGTTGCGGGATGGTGTGGAACTTCCAAACTTCTTTTCCCGTTTGCGCATCGTAGGCCGCCAGGAAGCCGCTGATGCCGCGCTCGCCTCCCGCGGTTCCGATGATCACCAGGTTCTTGACCACCAGTGGCGCGACGGTAATCGCGTAGCCCAGCGTGTAGTCCGCCACTTTGGTTTCCCACTTTTTGCGGCCGGTGGATGCATCAAGGGCCAGCACATGGGCGTCAAGCGTTCCCATAAAGAGCGTGTTATCGAGAATCGCCAAGCCACGATTGATGTTGCCGCAACAGACGTAAGTGGTTTCCGGCATGGGTCGCTCGTAGAGCCAATAGAGACGGCCCGTGCGCGTGTCGATGGCCGAGACATTGTTGGGCGGCTCGCTCACGTACATTACGCCATCCACTACTAACGGCGTGGCTTCAAATTTCTCCAGCGATTGCACCTGGTGCACCCATTTCAAATCCAAGTTCGCGACATTTGCGGGCTTGATCTGATCCAAGGCGCTGTAGTGAGTGCTCTTGAGATTGCCATTGTAAGTGAGCCAGTTCTGTGAATCGGCTTGAGCGTTCAGCAGGCGGCTGAAGGGCACCTGTGCCGAAGCAGTTCCAAATCCAGTTACTAGAATGACGGCCGCGATACCGACAGCAGTAATTGACTTCATTTCGTTCCTTCCGCTTCGTTCGCCCGCTGGCTGGCCAGATAGGCGATCAGGTTTTGCAGGTCTGCAGCGCTCAGTTTGCCCTTGAAAGATGGCATGGGAGATTTGCGAACGATTTCAAAACTGGCCAGATCGGATTTACGCAGGGAACGGAGTTGACCTTGCGGGTTACGGATTTGAATTGAGTCCATATCCTCGTTCATGCGCCGGCCCGTGACGTCTTGACCGCCCTTGGTGCGCGCCTTCACCGACCAATAATCGGGAGCGACTTCAGCATCGGGATCTAGGATTGAGCTTTCGATCTGCGCCAGCGACCGGCGCGAACCGGTTTCGCTCAGATCAGGCCCGCCGTAGCCGCCGGTGACACCGATCGTATGGCAATTTGCGCAGCGATTCGCCTCGAAGACACGCGCCCCGGCCGTCGCATCACCCGGGGCCTGGCCCGCGGCCTTGGAGATATTAATAGAGCGCAGATAGGCGATCAACTGCCAAACCTCCGTGCCGTTCAGCTTGAAACCCACCATCGGTGTTCCTGGGACGCCTTTGGTGATGACTCCATACAAAGCCTCATCTGAACCGCCACGCTTGAATGTTCCCGAAACCAGGCTGGGCGCGACCGTACCACCCGCCGCTTCGGCGCCGTGGCACGCTGCGCACTGCGAACGAAAGGACGCTGCGCCGGCCGCAACGTCTTTAGGCGTCGAAAAAGGATTGCCTACGATGCTTCCGTGGTCCTGAGCGTGGAGCAGGCCGCCCAGCACCAAAATCAATACTGAAATCCGAAGTCTCACGCGGAGAGCCCTCCCTTGAACATCCTGGCAAAAGCCAGGGGCAATATCCATCCTACAACCATCCGCGACAAATCACTTGTTCGAGTGACAATATGGTATGCTGACCTGCTTCTGGAGCATAAAATGAAACGATTTCGTACAGCCGCGTTGGGAGCTATCGCCATAGCCTTTAGTCTCGCCGCGCAGCCGTCGGAGACTTACAAGACACGCCTCTCGCCGGTACCGATCGACCTGCAGCTCGCGCCGAAAATTGCCGGGCTGGGCTCGGTCTCGGCGACTCTTGCGGGTAATAAACTCGCGGTAACCGGCACTTTCGAAGGCATGCGCTCTGCCGCTACCGCCGCCCAACTGCATCAGAGCAAGGTAATTGGAGTG
>CAZDGT010000003.1:0-4898 GCA_964504905.1 uncultured Bordetella sp.
CATGACGAGCTGACTTTTTCCGCCAGAGCGTAGGCTTCCGGCATCTTCGAAATGAGTGGACCGGCGATTTTGATGTTATTGAATACGAACTGAACCTCGATGGTATGTGGCGACCGCATGTGGCCACCGCCCTCCGGCGTCTCCCAATCGAAGCGGTACATGTATACAGGTGCGCCGCCCTGCACGGCCTTGCGCTTGCCCAACTCACGCGTATAGGTGCCGCGGGGATGATCCGTCGCGATCAGTATATAGAGATCCCACGGCGTGGCGTCGGGATGAGTCTTGCGAAACGCGTCGATCACGGGTTGCGGCTCCACGCCGAGGCGCTCCGCAACACGACGCTTCAGCCCTGCTTCGTCGAGACTCATCGACTCCGGAGTCGGCTTGTCGTACCAGGTTTCTTCGGTGCGCGCCCATCCGATGAGCAACGGGATTTTGGACGAGAGAGCCGGAGCGCCCGGATCCCAAGGATGGCTGGGCAGCGCTTTGCCGTCGATCATGGGCGAGTTCGCCACTGCGCCCGGTTCGGTTAGAGGCATTTTCTTCAAGACGGCGTTGTTTGCCACAAGCAACCGCTCCATCGGGACATTCTGCAACTCGCGAGCTTGGCTAGCCTTCAATCCCAACTCTGCGAGCAACAAGTCGGTGGCGCGGATCGCCTGCTCTTGAGGGGTCAGGCGCAATACGGCGCCGCTTTCGATGATGGCGCGGTGGTACAGCCCTTGCGCCTTGGGCATCGCCATTAGGGTGGCAACTTTGCGTCCGCCGCCAGACTGGCCAAAGATCGTCACCAGATTTGGATCGCCGCCGAAACGTGAAATGTTGTCACGCACCCATTCGAGCGCGGCGATGATATCCAGCACGCCCGCGCTGCCTGAGAGAGCAAAATCCGCACCTGCCTGTTCGCCCAGATAGGTGAAGCCAAACACGTTGAGACGATGGTTGATGGTGACCACCACGGCGTCTCCATTGTGAGCCAGGCTACTGCCTTCGAGAATGGGCGACGAACCCGACCCCGTCGCGAACCCGCCCCCGTGCAGCCAAACCAGAACTGGGCGCTTCGCCCCGCCAGTCATCGCTGGCGTAAAGACGTTCAATACTAGGCAATCTTCGCTCTGTGGCGGATCTTGATACCGGCCCTCCTGCGGCGCGGTGGGCCCGTAGGCGAGGGCGTCGCGCGTGCCGGTCCACGGCTCCGGTTTCATGGGAGGTCGGAAACGGTTCTTGCCCGAAGTCGGCGCGCCATAGGGGATACCCTTGAAGATTTTGATATTTTCGACGACGCTGCCGCGGACCCTTCCAGAAGAAGTTTCGGCGATCACACTGCCGGTCTCGGCGGCCCTTGTGAATCGCGCACCCACGAGCACAACGGATGCCTGTTTCAAAAAGGCTCTGCGGTTTGAGATGTTAGACATTTTTCATCCTTATTCTTCGTCCTCGCACTCCACTTGCTGCATTTCAGTCTTCAGCTTTTCGTAGTAGCGAGTATAGGTGTAGGGCTTCGCCAAAACCTTGGCATCTTCCGCGGTCGCTTTATATTCCAGATATTTACCGTCAAGGATTGGCCGGATGCGCTCTACCAAATGCAGGGCATCGCTATGCGGAGCGCCAGTCTCGCTGAGCCAGGTTCTGTCATTGAAGCCAACGGTGTCGATCACCAATGTGGTGCCCTCCCAGCGGCCGATCGAGTCACCCATCCAGTTCGCCTCGAAATTTTCGCGATGGCCGCGGTTCAGGTAAATGGTGCGCATCACGCCGTGCGAAAGGTCTTCGAACAGCATGACGATCATTCCGCGAGCCGGCACGAGTTCGACCTTGGTATCCGCGCGAGCCATCATACGGAACGGACCCACGGGCGCGCACACCTTTACAGGATCCTTAAGATTCACGCTCTTCATCTCCTGCGTGGCAGCCGGAAGCAACGGCAGTTCGGACGGAGATCCAGCGTTCCTGAGGCCTCCGGCCAAAGTGGTTCCGCTGCCGATGACTTGATACACGCCTGCGATATCCGGCGGCGGTGCTTGCGCTATCGCGCAGGGGACCGACACTATCACCATTGCGATGAACGCCCGCCGCATCCTAACGCACCTCTTTCGCGCGTTCCGCTTGGCGTTTGAGCGCCCTATTCCTGAAATCTTTCCAGATTTCGATATCATCATTGCAGATATTCTCTGGCATCGAGTCGCCGGACTTCCGGTAATAACGCGTGAAGGTATAAGCCGAAGTAAGCGCCTGCCGGTCCTCCACCGTAACCGCCATTTCCAGCGTGGAACCACCGCTGCTCGGCACCTGGTGGAAACGCTCGATCATGTGAGTCTCCTCGGTATGCGGCTGCATATTGGGATGTAGCCAGGATTTGTCGTTGAAGCCGATAGAATCGACAACCAGCGTATCTCCTTCCCAATGGCCGATGGAGTCCCCATTCCAGGAGGGCCGGAGACTCTTCGGATGCTTACGATTCAGATAGACTCTTCGCACTCCCGCGGTGTTGATCTGCAGATTGACGATCACAATTTTGTCGGCGCCGGGCAGCCATAGAAAACTTCCGGGGACTGCGGCATTGACGGGATACCTGAAGATGCCGTCTGGCTGGCAGATGGCGCCGGTATCATCGGCCACTCCGTCAGTGGCTTCCATTTTCGCGCGTGCCCACGGCTGCAAATGGGCTGTGATCACATCGCTGAGGTTCGGATTAACCTGCTTCAGGTCTCCCAGATTCTTGCCGCGCAGCTCGGTGTAATATCCGGTCCAATCGGGTTGTGCTTGTACGAGCGGCACAAGGGAAACCACAAGGGCGAGCGCGCCGCGGCGGATCTTCATCGTTACCCTTTAGACCATACCTGGCAGCGGCGTGCAAGCGGCGGCTAACGCGCTCCGAACTTCAAATCGATAGCGCCTACGGGCCCAAAGTCGGCCACCAGATGGTCACCGGGCTGCGCATCGTAGATATCGGTCGTGACACCGGTGGTGACGTAATCGCCCGCCTTAAATCCGATGCCTTGCTCGTGCAGCCGGTGGACCAGCCATTGCAGTGCGTTCAGGGGATGGCCCAGGACCGCTCGGCCGGACCCTCGCTCACGCACACTTTCGTTCACACTCAGCTCTACGGTCTGAGCGGCAAGATCGAGTTCGCGCCAATTGGCCACGAGTGAACCCTTGACCCACGCTCCGTGGCAGGCATTGTCCGCGATGAGTGACGTTGCGCCCACGGTAGTCCAACTGTTGAACCGGCTGTCCACAATCTCGATGCCGGGCAGGACACCCGCCAGCGCATCGGCAATGCGTTCGCGATCGACAGGGTGCGGGGCCGGAGGCAAGTCGCGCGCGAATTGGAAGGCGAACTCGGATTCGATAATGCGCATGAAAAAGCCGCTGGCGGGGAGTTCCGCGGGGCTGTCAAAGGTGGAGGCAGAAAGCAGGCGACCGTAAAACGGTTCGGGCATGTTGAGGAAACGCTGAGCAACGGCGTTGGTGCAAGCGATCTTGTACCCGATGACGTGGCCGCCGTCGCGGGCAATGCGCCGTTCAATGAGACGGGCCTGGCATTGATACGCTTCTGCCGCCGTAACAGGGCGCGCGCCGGACGGGAGTTCGCTGAGTCGCACACGCTTCACGAACGCATCGAATAGAAGCTGGGAACCGGAGTCAATCATGATAGGGGAGTAATCCCACACGATAGCAAAAGACGCGGCACGTGGGGCGTGACATGATATATGCATCGAGCATGCCCATCAGTTCCCTAGCCGGTCAGCCAGCGGAATCCGCCAGCCTCATCGATCCTGCGAAATTGATTGCCGCCTACTATGCGATGCGCCCCGATCCGGCCGTGCCATCGCAGCGTGTGTCCTTTGGAACCTCGGGTCACCGCGGCGCCGCAACGCAGGGTTCGTTCAATGAGCAGCACATTCTGGCGATCACGCAAGCGATTTTCGCGTATCGTGCGCAAGCGCGTATTACCGGGCCCCTTTTTATCGGGATCGACACACACATTCTGTCCGAACCGGCGTTGGCGAGCGCGCTCGAAGTGTTGGCGGCGAACAGCGTTGAGGTCCGCATCGCGCAGCCCGGGCCCGCACCAGCGAGCCTCGTGGATGTAGACTACACCCCCACACCGGCAATCTCACACGCGATTATTCAGTACAACCGCGCGAAGCCCGCGGCGCTGGCGGACGGCATCGTTATCACGCCCTCACACAATCCGCCGGAGGACGGCGGGTTCAAATACAATCCT
Organism: uncultured Bordetella sp.; assembly: GCA_964504905.1. Classification (GTDB taxonomy): domain Bacteria; phylum Acidobacteriota; class Terriglobia; order Bryobacterales; family Bryobacteraceae; genus Palsa-187. The sequence continues at coordinate 4,232 of CAZDGT010000003.1, forward strand.
CCGCATGGCGGGCCGGCCGATAGCGGAATCACGAAGTTCATTCAGGATCTGGCGAACAAGTATCTCGAAAGCAAGCTCGACGGCGTGAAACGAATTTCGCTGGATGACGCGCTGAAGGCGGCCACGACGCAACGCCACGATTACATCGGTGAGTATGTTTCCGGGCTGGGCACCGTCATCGATATGGACGTGATCCGCGATTCCGGAATAAAAATGGGCGCGGATCCGCTAGGCGGGGCTGGTGTCCACTACTGGGGTCCAATTGCGGAACGCTACGGATTGAATCTGGAAGTAGTCAACAAATCCGTAGACCCGACGTTCCGCTTCATGACGCTCGACTGGGACGGAAAGATCCGCATGGACCCCTCGTCGCCCTACGCCATGCGCGGGCTGATCGGCCTGAAGGACCGCTTCGATATTGCGTTTGCTTGCGATACCGATCATGACCGGCATGGCATTGTCGCGAAGAGCTGCGGCTTGATACCGCCGAACGCATATCTTGCAGTTTGCATTTCTTACTTGTACAAGCAGCGCGCGGGATGGCCAGTGACCGCGGCGATTGGCAAGACGGTGGTCAGCAGCAGCATGATCGATCGCGTTTCCGCTGGCATCGGGCGAAAAGTGTATGAGGTCCCAGTGGGCTTCAAGTGGTTTGTCGACGGCCTGG
>CAZDGT010000004.1:0-3456 GCA_964504905.1 uncultured Bordetella sp.
CCGGCCTGGCCGATAGCGAAGCGCGCACGGGCCAGCCGCTCGCGGTGCTCGGCTTCCGGAAACGACGGATCGGGCTGGATCGTGACGGGCGGCGGCGCGTGACGGGCCATGGCTTCTCCCAGAGGAGGCGCAAGCTTAGGCCGAAGCGGAAGAGCGGGCGAGTCTAGGGGAAGTACAGGCGCACGCCGACCGTGACGAAGACCGGGTCCAACTGGACCTTCGAGGTCTGGCCGCCCACGTTGATCTCTGGCCGGAACGGAATGATGTGCTTGGCTTCGAGGCCGATCGACATGTTTTCGGCGATGAAATAGTCGAAACCCGCGCCCACCGCGCCGACGGGCACGGTGTCGGTGCCGCCTTGCAGCGGATACTGCGAAACCGAAATCACCCGCTTGTTCACCTCGGCCATGCCGATGCCGCCGCCGAGCAGGAAATAGGGCGAGACGCGGCCGTCGAAGATGGGATAGCGAAAGCGTCCTTGGACCAGCATCGTCCAATAGGCGTATTTCGCAATGTCGCCATAGGGCGAGGCCGTGAGCTCGGCGCCAGGGGTGTAGTCGGCGGCGAATTCCAGGCCCAGGTATTTGTTGAAATTGGCGCCGAGTGCGAAAGAGCCGAGCCAGGTGCCGCTGTTCTGCGCGGAGACGCCGATATCGGTGCTGCCGTCGGGGACGAAGCCCGCGCCCGTGCGCAGAGCCAGATAGCCGCGCGGCTCGTCGCTGTCGGCCGCGGGTTTGGCGGGTGAGGGCGGGTCCACAACACCGGGACCGTCGTCCAGATACATGCGCAAGCCGAGCGTGAAGGTGGTCGAATCCAAATTCAGCCGCTCATTGCTGCCTTGGAACTGCACTGTTGATCGGGCGAAGGAGCGGTGTTTGACCTCAAGCCCGAATGCCACGTTGTTGGCCAGGAAGAGATCAAGCCCAGCGCCGATGCCCACGACGGGCGAGGTGCTAAGCGAGCTGCCGAACGGGGTTCCGGCGTTCAGCACGTTGCGGTCGTTGGACTCAGCTAAGGACATGCCGGCGCCCAGCATGGCGTAAGGCTGCAGCCGCAACTCCGGGATCGGATAGCGCAGGCGCAGATTGGCCATGCCAGTCCAAATATCGTAGTCGGCCAGCTTGCCCTTGGTGGGCGAACCGATGTCGCTTTCGAAACGATCGATGTTGAATTCGAAACCCCAATAGCGACCCCAGTCCGCGCCTGCGCTGATGCTGGCGACTTGCTGGCCCGATGGCGATTCGAGCGTTAGGTCGCCCTGCGTGGGTTTATCCATGAATGCGCCGCCTGGGACGATCGACGTGCGCAGGGTGAAGAACGGATGGATGCCAGGGAGCTCCGCATAGGGAGCGGGCGCGGCGTCTTGCGCGTGGGCGGCCAGCGAAAGAAACGCGGCGGCGCAGCCTGCGGTCAGCGCGCCTGTCCGCGAGAAAAGCCGTTTCGGAATTGCGATCGCCCCCATCTGACCTCGTCCGTCGCGTCACGCCCCTCTACGCCGGCGGGAATCGAGTTCAATGGATGAGAACCGTGCGCTGGCCGCGCGGTTCCGCCAAATCGCGGTTAAATTTTCGTAATTGTGTCTGGAATTTTTTCCTTTCACACGAAGTTTGGCCTGGAAAAGCGCGGTTTGCGCGCGGGCGTGCGGGGGCCCGGTTCCGCGCTACACTCTTACTTATATATCGATGGGCGGCGCAGGGGATGGCGCCGATAGGGAGGCGGACATGGACCTGGCTGCCAATTCCACTCTGCCGGCGCGCTACTACTACGAACCCGAGATCTATGCGCAGGAAGAGACGCGCATCTTCCAGCGCAACTGGTTCTGCGTCGGGCGCGGCTCAGACGTGCCCAAGGCGGGCGACTACATCGTGCGGCGCGTGGGCGGCGAAAGCGTGATCGTGCTGCGCGGCGAGGATGGCGTTGTGCGTGCCTTCTTCAATGTTTGTCCCCACCGCGGCAACCGGCTGTGCCCGAACGATCATGGCCATCTCAAGGGCCGCTCGGTCATCTGCGGCTATCACGGCTGGACCTTCGCGCTCGACGGGCGCCTCGTGGGCACGCCCAAGATGGCGGCGACCGAAGGCTTCGACCGCGGCGCCTACGGCATGCGCGGCATGGCCGTGCACGAGTGGGAAGGCTTCGTGTTCGTGAACATGGACGAGAAGCCCGCGCCGCCCTTCGTGCCCAACCTCGGCAATATCGGTGCGCGCCTGCACGCCTACAACATGGGCAAGCTGGTGGCCGCGCACCGGAAAAGCTACGACGCCAAGGCCAATTGGAAGCTGGTGGTCGAAAACTTCACCGAGTGTTTCCACTGCCCGAGCGTGCATCCCGAGCTGTGCGACATCATCCCCGGCTTCCGCAGCGGCATCATTCAGCAAGAGAATCCCGGCGGCGCGGTCTATGTCGACGGTGGCAACTCTATGACCTTCACGGCGCGCACCAACCGGCCGCTGATCTCGACCATCGAGACGGAGGACGAAGGCTGCTTCCGCTCGACCACGATTTACCCGAACCTTCTGCTTGTCATGGTGCCCGATCATGTCGAGGCCTATACGCTGTGGCCGCGCGGGCCGAAGGAGACCACCATTGTGTTCGAGTGGCTGTTCGAGCCCGAGACCATCGCGCGCCCTGATTTCGACTGCTCCGACACGGTCGAGTTCGCCGACACGGTGAACCGCCAGGACTGGACGATCTGCGAGCAGGTGCAGGAAGGCGTGCAGTCGCGCGCTTACAAATCCGGCTTCTACTCGTCGCAGGAACATCTGCCGCGTAAGTTTAACCAGTGGGTGTTGCAGCAGTTGGGATGAAAAAAAGCCACACGTAAGGATGTAAAATTTAGTGAAGATCGGGCGTAATCATCCCTGTCCCTGTGGTAGCGGGAAAAAATATAAGAAATGTCACGGCGGATTCATTAACTCTCGATTGCGCAACGAGGTGCGCCAGAATATTGCCAGGCGCGAAGCGAACGAATTTATCAGAAGACAGCAACAAGGGCTCGGTCGCCCAATAATTTCTGCAAAAGTAGGCGATCAACAGATCGTCGCCGTGAAAAATCGAATCTATTACTCGCCTAAGTGGAAAACCTTTCCAGATTTTTTGAGTGACTACATAAAAAATATTCTCGATCCAGCATGGGGCAACGCTGAAATCGCAAAACCCATGTCTGAGCGTCATACCATTTTGCAGTGGTACGATCAGTTTTGCCGATATCAGCAGCAAACGATCAAGGTTCCGGGTGTGGTCCATAGTGCGACGACGATAGGTATTGTCGGCTGTTTTCTCGGACTTGCTTATAGCCTTTATCTAATTGACCACAATGTAGAGTTGCAGGATCGAATGATCCGCAGGTTGAAAAACCATGGCAATTTTCAAGGTGCGTATTACGAGTTGATGGTTGCGAACGCTCTTATAAGAGGAGGGTTTACTCTCACTCTAGAAGATGAAGCCGACCTTCAG
>CAZDGT010000005.1:0-15565 GCA_964504905.1 uncultured Bordetella sp.
TGGTTCCATGGATTCTGATCTCCGGCTGTAGTTCTGAGGCGCGAACTCAGGGCCCCACCGGGCCTCCTGCCGGACCTCCCGTCCTGGTGACGGAAGTCCGCGCCGCTGATGTGCCGATTTATTCGGAGTACTCCGCGCAAACTTACGCCCGCGATACGGTGGATGTTCGCGCGCGGGTGGACGGATACGTGGAGAAGTGGCTATTCCGGCCAGGCCAGGAAGTACGCTCTGGTGACACGCTATACATTTTAGATACTCGTCCATATGAAGCCTCTCTCGCCCAAGCCAAAGGCAACCTAGACCAGAGCGAAGCCGATCTGGACTTCGCACAGAAACAAGTCACGCTGCTGCAGGCCGAAGCTAACCTTTCCGTTGCGCAGGCGAATTTGGTCAAGGCGCAACAGGACGTAGATCGCTTGGAGCCGCTAGTCAAAGCGGATGCGGCGTCGAAGCAGGAACTGGATGCGGCGGTGGCCGCCCTTGGAGCGGGGAAGGCGACCGTGCGGGCGAATCAAGCAAACGTCGACCAAGCCAGGCTCTCGACACGAACTCAAATCGCCTCGACACAAGGTAAAGTCGAAGCACTGCGCGGCGCGGTTCGGATCGCTCAGCTGAACCTGGACTACGCGACCATCAAAGCGCCGATCAGCGGCCTGGCTGGAGACACTCAGGTGCCGGTAGGCGGCTTGGTTAATGCGGCATCGCCACAGCCCCTCACTACGATTGTTCCCTTGGATCCGATATGGGTCCGTTTCAAGGTTACGGAAACGGAGTATCTGCTGTTCAAAAAACGCGGCAACTTAACGCGCTCGGAACTGGCCCTGGTGCTGGCCGACGGCAGCGAGTTTCCTCAGAGGGGACGGGTTGAGAACACCGTAAATCAGGTTGACCCCAAGACCGGCACTCTGGAACTGCAAGCGCGTTTCCCGAACCCCCACCACGTGATTCTGCCCGGACAATTCGGTAAGGTGGGCATCGAGACCAACCTTCGCAAAGACGCGATTCTGGTTCCGCAGCGCGCGGTCCAGCAATTGCAAAGCATGCAAACGATCTTGGTGGTGGACCCCGACAATAAGGCGCAGCTAAGAACCATTACTACGTCCGACCGCGTGGGCGACGCGTGGGTGGTGGAGCAGGGGTTGAAGCCGGGAGATCGCGTCATTGTGGAAGGCCAGCTCCGAGTGCGTCCCGGTATGGCCGTGAGTCCGTCACCCTACAAAGAGCCAGTGGGCAGGTCCGGAAAACAGGGCGGTTGATTCTTCATGGCTCGATTTTTTATTGACCGCCCGGTATTCGCGATTGTCATCGCGATTGTCATCATCATTCTTGGCAGTGTAGCGATTCCCACGTTGCCCATTGCCAGCTTCCCGGAAGTAGTGCCGCCCGTAGTGCAGATCACGGCCAGCTATCTGGGCAGCAACGCGCTGGATCTCGAAAAAACTGTTGCGCAGCCGATCGAGGAGCAGCTCGCGGGCCTCGACGGCATGCTCTATTTCCTGTCGAGCAGCGCGAATAACGGGACGATCACGATCTCCGTTACATTCGCGCTGGGAACGAATCCCGATATCGCGGCGGTCCAGACCCAGAACAAAGTGAATATCGCCCTGCCGCGACTGCCTCCGGAAGTGCAGCGCCAGGGAGTTGTGGTTAAGAAAGTATCGAGCGCGTTTCTGATGGCGGTGGGCTTAGTGTCGCCGGATGGGCGTTATGACTCGCTGTTTCTCAATAACTACGCGCAGATCAATTTGCTGAACCAGATCGGCAGCATTCAGGGAGTGGGCGATACGCGGCTGGCTTCGCAGCTTGTGTATTCGATGCGCGTATGGGTGGATCCCGATAAGATGTCGAAACTCGGAGTCACCGCCACCGACCTCAGCACTGCCATCGCCGCGCAGAACCGGCAGAATCCGGCGGGGTCCACAGGCCAAGCCCCTGCGCCTCCGGGAACGGACTTTCAGTACGCGGTCAACGCGCCGGGACGTCTCACGGATCCGGCGCAGTTCGGCGATATCATCGTGCGCGCCCTGCCTGATGCCTCGCTGCTTCGGGTCCACGACATTGGCCGCGTGGAGTTGGGGGCCCAAAATTATTCCGGTTTCAGCCGGCTGGATCGCGAACCATTCGGCAATACCATCGTTTACCTGTCGCCGGGCGCGAATGCGGTAGAGACCGCCAACAAAGTGAAAGCTTTCATGGTGGAGGCGAAGAAGAGTTTTCCGCCGGGAGTCGACTACACCATCCCCTACGATTCCACCATGTTCGTTAGAGACGCAATCAAAGACGTGGTTGTGACTCTGCTCGAAGCTGTCGTGCTGGTCATCCTGGTGGTCTTTATTTTTCTGCAGAATTGGCGAGCCACGCTGATTCCGCTGCTGACGGTACCCGTGGCAGTGGTGGGAACCTTCGCTCTCTTCCCGCTGCTTGGCTTCAGCATTAATATCACGAGCATGTTTGGTTTAGTGCTGGCCATCGGCATTGTGGTGGATGATGCAATCGTTGTAGTGGAAGCCGTCCAGCGGAATATGGATGACGGCATGCCGCCTCGCGAGGCCACCATGCGAGCCATGGATCAGGTTTCGGCTCCGGTGGTGGCGATCGCGGCGATTCTGGCGGCAGTGTTCATCCCGGTGGCGTTTCTGGGCGGCATTAGCGGTCAACTCTACCGGCAATTTGCGCTGACCATCGCGGCTTCAGTGTTGATTTCAGCGTTTAGCGCGCTCTCTTTGAGTCCCGCGCTCGCCACGCTTCTCCTGCGGCCGCACAAGACCTCGCGCGGGCCCCTGGGGCGATTGTTTGGATATTTCAATCGAGCTTTCGAATGGACCACTAACAAATACCTGGGCGGTGTGGGGATGTTGATCCGCCGGTCCGTAGTGGCGGCCATGATACTCGGCGTATTTTGGGTTTCCGCGGGCTGGTTGTTCAAGAAGCTTCCCAATGGCTTCCTGCCGGACGAAGATCAAGGCGCCTTCTTTGTCTCGGTCCACCTGCCGGACGGAGCCTCCATGGATCGTACGGATGCTGCCGCCAGGAAGATTGAGAACGTGATCGCCAAGCTGCCGGGTGTAGCTCACTACTTTGTCCTGGGCGGGACGGATATCGCGACCCAGACGAGCGGGTCCAACCTGGCGACGGTTATTACAACACTGAAGCCTTGGGACGAACGAAAATCGGACGCCGAGCAACTCCCGGCGATTCTGGCTGCCGCCCAGGGTGGATTGAGCCAGATTCCGGAGGCCTTCAGTTTCGCTTTCGGCTTGCCGCCGATACTTGGGCTGAGCCTCACCGGCGGGTTTCAGTTCATGCTGGAAGACCATACCGGCGGCGATATGCAGCGCCTGGGACAGGTGGCCGACTCCCTGGTCGACGCGACCCGGCAGCGGCCGGAGTTGGCGAACGTGATAAGTACCTTTCGCGGAAACGTGCCGTCCTACGACCTGAAGATGGACGTGGATAAGCTACAAACACTCGGTGTGCCGGTGACCGACGCCTACAATACCCTGCAGACTTTCCTTGGTGGCCTTTACGTGAACGACTTCAATGCGTTCAGCCACACGTGGCAAGTGCTGATCCAAGCGGAGCCGACTTTCCGCAGCCGGCCTTCCGATATCAGCCGTTTCTATACCCGCAGCAGCGATGGAACGATGGTACCGCTCGGCACGGTGGCTTCCATTCATCCCACTAGCGGCCCTGACGTTGTCTACCGCTACAACCGGTTTCCAGCGGTCCAGATCCTGGGCGGTCCGTCATTGGGAACTAGCAGCGGCGTGGCAGTGGACGTGATGGAAAAGACCGCGGCCGCTTCGCTTCCCAACGGCTACTCGTACGAATGGACGGGAACCACGTATCAGCAGAAGCTGGCGCAAGGAAACGAGGGTTTCATATTTGGATTCGCGGCGGTTCTGGTATTCCTTTGCCTTGCGGCCTTGTATGAAAGCTGGTCGATTCCGTTCGCTGTGCTGCTGGCGCTGCCGTTAGGTGTTTTCGGCGCGCTGCTGGGGGCGTACCTGCGGGATTACCCGTACGATATTTACACGCAGATCGGGATTGTCACGCTAATCGGACTCGCAGCCAAGAACGCTATTTTGATTGTCGAGTTCGCCAAGGATAGCCATGACCGGGACTTGATGCCGGTGCGCGAAGCGGCCTTGCACGCGGCCAAGCTGCGGCTGCGCCCCATCTTGATGACATCGTTTGCGTTCATCCTCGGCGTTGTGCCGTTGGTGACGGCGACCGGCGCGAGTTCAGCATCGCGGCGCTCGCTCGGCACCGCCGTGTTCGGTGGCATGCTTGCGGCAACCTTGATCGCCGTGTTTCTGGTGCCAGTTCAATATTATGTGATTGAGACGTTCGTCGAGCGGCGCAAGCGTACCGCGCCCAGCCCAAGTTCCGAGCGGAAAACGGACCCGACGGGCGCTGCTCCGGAGTTTGCCGAATGACACGCGCATACCTGACATTGACGGCCGTCGCTCTGACGCTGTCAGGCTGCATGGTGGGACCGAACTACAATCGCCCCAAGGTGGCGACTCCGGATCAATTCCGGGGCGCGCCCCCCACGCCGGCGGCGGATTCCATCGCGGAAACCAAATGGTTCGACCTGTTCCAGGACGACACCCTGAAACAACTGGTAGCAAGCTCTCTGGAAAAAAACTTCGATCTGCGCATTGCCGCCGAGCGAGTGCTGCAGGCTCGGGCGCAGTACGGTGTCGTGCGTGGAAACCTTTTCCCCACGCTCGACGCGCAGGCCCAGTTCATCGCCAGCCGCAGTTCATCGGTGGGTGCCGCGCGCTTCGTTCCAAAAGGAACGAACCTTAGCGCCACCTACACGCAGACCAGCATCAATCTCGCTTGGGAACTGGACTTATGGGGGCGCTTACGGCGGCTGAACGAATCCGCGCGGGCGCAATACCTGGCCAGCGAGGAAGCTCGAAATGGCGTAAAGCTCTCGCTCGTCGGCGACGTGATGAACACATACTTCGCGCTGCGCGAACAGGATCTGGAACTTGCAATCAGCCGCCAAACCGGCGACATTGCGGCCGATAATCTGCGCTTGATCAACCTACGGCATGATCGCGGAGTGGCAAACGCGCTTGAAGTGCACCAGGCTGAGCAATTTTTGTTTACCGCAACAGGGCAGATCGCCAGCGCCCAACGCCAGATCGGTCAAAGCGAAGATGCCATCAGCTTGCTGCTGGGAAACGCGCCGGGCGACGTGCCGCGCGGGAAGGCTCTCGATCAGATTGTCTTGCCTCCGCAACTCCCTCCCGGACTGCCCTCGTCGCTTCTCGAACGGCGTCCTGACATCCGTCAAGCGGAGCAAGGTCTAATCGCCGCGAACGCGCAGATCGGCGCCGCGCGAGCGTTGCTTTTCCCGCAAATTTCTTTGACGGGTTTTTTAGGGGCGCAGAGCCGTGCACTATCGAATCTTTACACCGGTCCAGGGCGGATAGGGAGCATCGGCCCCTCGGTGCTGGTTCCAATCTTTCGCGCTGGTCTCCGGTCCGGTGTGCAGCTGACTGAAGCGCAACAGCGCGAGGCCCTGATCGCGTATGAGAAGACCATCTACACCGCATTGCGGGAGGTCTCGGACGCATTTGTCGTTCATGATCGTACGCGTGAGCAAAGGCTCGAACAGGAAAAGCTGGTTGCTGCTCTCACGCAAAGCGTGGAACTCTCCAACATGCGCTATCGGGGAGGACTCGATAGCTATCTTCAAGTTCTGGACGCCGAACGGAATCTCTTCGGAAACCAGCTGACGCTAGCTCAACTCCGCCTTTTGGAATTACAGTCGGTCGTGCAGGTATATCGCGCCCTGGGCGGCGGCTGGCAATAGGGCCATTTCACGCAGATTATGGGTCAGGTTGCGATGCAAGCTGTGGATCTTTATTTTCCAGTTGCCTGCTGCAGTGATTCGATGTAAGCGGTCAGGTTGCGCACCCTAGCGTCGATGACTTTGGGATTGGATTTTTGGTTGTAGAACACATCGCCCCACGCTGGCATTTCGGGCGTCCCGTGGCCAGGAATCGGTTTTTTGCTGGATATTGAGTCGTTTACGCGAGCCTCTGGAAACTTGCCGGTGTTCTGCGCACTCAGAATTGTCAGGTCGGCCGGCGGCACTCGTCTGGATTTGTCACTGGAAAGGGGATCGTACATAGATCCCTTGCCTTTCCCGTCAACGCCGTGACATGAAGAGCAATATTGGCGGTAAAGTTCTTTGCCCGCCGCCACGTTAGCCCGGGTTGTTTTCGTGGATTGCTGGGCGTTTGCGATAAAGCCAACGCCGATACCTAGGGTGAGAATCGCCAATGTTGGGAAGCGCATGAGTGATCTCCTCTTTGAAACCTGTCGACGCCTTTGCAAGCACGCCGGTTACCAATGTGTTTCATTGATGCTCGATCTGGCTATACTATTTATTGCTCCGAGCAAAGCTAATAAATCTGTGGTTGTTATCGCTTGCAATCAGTGTTGCCTGCCTAGCTCAACAAGAGACTCCGGAAACGCCTAAGTCCAGCGAGGCCACGCCACCGCCTGCGGCGGAAGCGAAGCGCACTGAGCTGAATCTTCTTGGCCAAACTGACGTGCAGGCCGGTGAAAGCCGCCGCAACGAAAACATTCAGTTCAATCTGATTGACAATAACGCTCTGAAGGAGCTCAACGCCAGGCTGGGGACCAGCGCGACCGCCACGTCGGAGTTCCGTCCGGAGCTGCGCTATTTCGGAACGGAGCTCGGAAACAAACCATCGAGCCTGCTCCAGCTTAGCCCGGTGCAACATTCCCGTGACTTCCACGGCGGCCTCTCTTTCACGCACAGCAATAGCATTTTCAGCGCGCGCTCCTTCTTCCAGGTGGGCGGCGTGAAACCCGCTCATGAGAACGATTACGGATTTGTCGCAGGTATGGGCTTGTGGCGTGGCGCTCATCTAGGGTTGAGCGGGTCCGGCCAAAAGGTTCGGGGCAGCGTGAACGGCAATGTCTTGGTGCCACTTGCCAGCGAGCGCACCCCTCTCGCTACCGACCCCGCCGCAGCCAAGCTCATTCAGCACTGGATCGATGCCTATCCCACACTTCCGCCCAATCGGACAGATGTCGATCCGCGAGCGCTCAACATCAGCGCCCCACAGTCGATCAATACCGATGCCTCGACCATTCGGCTGGATCAGGATCTTGGCGCGCGTGACCGCCTGTTCCTAAGCCATTCCTTCACGAACCAGCAGGTGAACGCATTCGAGCTAGTCGCCGGCCAGAACCCGGATACCAACACCAAGTCGCACAGCGCGCGCGCTACCTGGAATCACGAATTCAATCCGCTATCGTCGATCAATGTGACCGCTGGTTTCGACCGTGTCCACTCACTACTGGTTCCCGAGCCTAATGCCGTGGGACCTCAAGTAATCATAGGGACCTCGTACCAAAGCCTGGGCCCAAGCGCGACGGTTCCTGTTGACAGGACGTTCAATCGCTTCCGCTATGCGCTTCTATACCGCCGCCAGATGGGGAACCATACCGTTACAGCCGGCTCGGAGTGGGATCGCGATCAGACCAACGGCCGTGAGGCCTCAAGCGACCGGGGTAATTACTACTTCCGCAACGATTTCGGCCGCGATGCGATCACGAACTTTCGCTTGGGTATTCCCAGCCGCTACAGCGTCGGAATCGGCGACGGCCATCGCGGCTTTCGCCAGTGGGAGCAACAATATTTCGTCGGCGACGTCTGGAAGGTGCGCCCAGACTTTACCATGAGCGCCGGCCTGCGATACCAGCCGGTCACGGGCCCCACGGAAGTGAACCATCTGACGCCTACCGACTACGCATGCGATTGTAATACGTTCGCTCCGCAGTTCGGTTTGGCTTGGCGGATGCCGCTCGCAGGCGTCATCCGCGCCGGCTATGGCCTTCAGTTCGGTGCAATCTACCCGCAGACGCAGCAGCAGTTGCGCTGGGATCCGCCAGGGTTTCTTAAAGTGGAAGTCCCGGCGCCCCCGCTCCTCAATCCGCTCCTCAATACCTATCTGGGACCCGGCGCGCGCCATACCGAATTCGCGGTACCGCGCGATCTCCAATCCCCTTATTCGCACGAGTACAGTTTCACCTGGGAGCCGCTCGTGGGCCGCCCCTGGAACGTCCAACTCAGTTATATCGGAAGCCGCACTCACAAGCTTTTCATGATGTGGTTTAATAACCGGGCTGTGCCGGTTCCAGGTGTTCCACAAACTACTTCAACTGTTACGCAGAGGCGTCCCGATCCGCGTTACTTCGAATTCCGTCAAGTGAGCAACGCATCGAACGCCTATTTCGACGCAGCGCGCATCGACGTGAAGGCGCCTGCATGGCATGGACTCACAATGGATGGGTCCTACTGGTTCAGCAAGGCCATCGATAGCGGAAGCAATTACACGAACATGGCTGCGGGCGACGAGGCGCGTCAGGGGTACAGCCAGGCACAAGATCCGGTAGCGCAGGATTTGAAGGCTGTGAGCGCGTTCGATCAATCCCACGCAGCGATGTTGAGATTTCAATATTCGATTCCTTCCCCGCCGAATCACTTACTCCGGCACGCGGCAGGGGGATGGCGAGTCTCAGGTGTGTTCCTGGCCAAGACGGGACTTCCTTTTACTGTGATTTCGGGATCGGATGGACCGGGGTCTGGAAACGTCGACGGCAGCAATGGCGACCGTCCGAATGTTTTGGACCCCACAATTCTCGGCCGCACCATCGGCAACCCTGACACGTCGAGGGTTCTTCTGCCGCGCTCGGCGTTCGCTACCATCGGGCCGACCGACGCGCGGGGGAATCTGGGATTCAACACCTTCCGCCGGGGCGGGATTCGCAACCTGAATGCGTCGCTGGCGCGTTCCTGGCCGCTGCGTTCCGAGGTAAATCTGACATTCCGCGCCGACTCGATTAATTTCTTGAATTCGCCGCAATTCGCCGAGCCGAGCAGCGATCTTAGCTCTCCCGCGTTCGGCAAGATCACAAACACATTGAATGACGGGCGCAGTTTCCAATTCACGCTTCAGGTCCAGTTTTAAGATGTTCAGTTCTAGTATTATTTGTAAGCATGAGCTGGCCGATTCAAGTTTTGCCCGTCGCATTGCTGTTGTCTGCCGCGGCTACGGCACAGGTCCCGCTGTCGATTCCGAATGGTCTGCCCGAATGGGCGTTCAACATCCCCGATAAAGTACAGCCACCGAGCCAGACTGTTCACGGCCCCGTGCGCGTGCCGGGAAGTAAGAAAGAATACGAGGCTGCCAAGATCGCGGGCAATGTCACTCCCCCCGATTGGTTTCCCGAAGAGCATGGCCCGGCGCCTCGTGTCGTCACCGGAGAAGGAGGAGGGCTCACGGCGGCGTGCGGCGGTTGCCATCTGATGTCAGGGCAAGGGCATCCTGAATCCGCCGATCTGGCTGGTCTCCCCGTCGAGTACTTTGTGCGCCAGATGAGGTACTTCAAATCTGGAGCCCGCAAAGACGATCTGCGCATGGGGCCGATTGCCAAGGATACTTCGGACGAGGATGTTCGGAAGGCCGCGGAATACTTCGCGGCGTTGAAGCCAAACCCCTGGGTTAAGGTCATCGAGACGAGCATGCCGCCCAGGACGTATGTTGCGACGACAGGCCGCCACAGAGTCCTGTCGCCTGAAGGCGGCACGGAACCCATCGGCCGCCGCATCATACAGATTCCTGTGGACCCGCAGCGAACCAACGATCGCGATCCGCACTCCCCGTTCCTGGCATACGTGCCGCCGGGAAGTATTGCAAAGGGTGAGGCGCTCGTGAAAACCGGCGGCAACGGTAAAACGATTCAGTGCGCGATTTGTCATGGGGAGCAGCTCAGAGGCTTGGGTGAAGTGCCCAGGCTTGCAGGCCTGCAGCCCGTATACATTGCGCGTCAGCTCATCTGCCTGCAGAACGGATCGAGCGGCGGGACGAATGCCGCCCTGATGAAAAAAGCAGTAGCGAATCTTTCCGAGGACGATATTATCGCAATCTCGGCCTACCTGGGAACGCTTCCGCCGCAGTGACTCTCAGGCCCGCGTAGCAACACCGAGCACTGTCCGCTGCACGATCTCCCGCAAGAGCGGAACCTTGTAAGCGTTCTTCGCAAGCGGAGTAGCTCCTGCAACGGCGATTTGGGCGGCCCTAGCAGCGAGCTCCGGCGTGATACGTTGTCCGGTGAGCATCCGCTCCGCGTCTGGGACATGCCATGGAATCGGAGCTACGCCGCCCAGGACCACGCGCGCAGCGCTGCACACGCCTTTGTCCATCACCAGAACGACGGCCGCGCTGACTACGGCATGAGTCCACGCCTCGCGGTCGAGGACCTTGTGATAGTTACTGCGCGTGCCCGGCCTGGCGGCAGGCAGTTCAATGGACGCCAGCACTTCATCGTCGCCCAGCGCATTCTCGCGAGCGGCGTTCTGCTTAGGCAGGATGAAGAAATCGGCCGCTGAAACGGTACGGTCGCCTTTTGGTCCGACGATTTTGAACTTTGCATTCAGCGCCACGAGCGCAGGAGCGGTATCGGACGGATGCACTATGAAACTGGGTCCGCCGCCGAAGATCGCGTGGAATTGATTTTCACCGTTGATTGAAAAACAGGTGTTGCCACCAGCTTTGAAGCAGGGGAATCCGTTGCGGTAATACCAGCACCAGGGGCGCTGGCACACGTTGCCCGCAAGCGTCCCGGCATTGCGGATCTGCGGCGTCGCCACGCTTTCGGCGGCCTCGGCCAGCACAGCATAGTCCCGGCGAATCAACGGATGACGGCTGAGTGCATCGAGAGTGATCTGGCCGCCGATATTCACGACACCGCCGGCAGTCGTCACCTGGTCCAGACCCTTGATCGCACGCAAGTGGATGAGAACGTCTGGCGTTACGATGCGGTCTTTGACCATGCCCAATAGGTCACTTCCGCCACCGGCGATCATCGCCTGGCGGCCCTCGGAGCGCGCCTGCTGGGCCAGCGCCACTGCCTGCCGGAGATCGCGAGGATTAGCGTTGGTCAAGGCTTTCATGCGAATGCTCCTACCAGTTTGTCGCGCCGTATCGGCAGATCTTTCATGCGGCGTCCAGTGGCGTTGAAGATGGCGTTGGCCACCGCCGCGACGGCAGGGAGCTTGCCCGCTTCACCGATACTCTTAGCGCCGAACGGTCCGTGGCCGTCGTCGCTTTCTATAAACATCACTTCGATATCGGGCGCGTCCATGTGCGTAAGCACGCGGTGCCCATAATATCCAGCCGTGAGCGCGTGCCCGCTCCGCGGGTCATAGAGCAGTTCTTCATGCAACGCCATGCCGATGCCCATGGTCGCCGCGCCCTTGATCTGGCCACTGGCCGAGAGCGGGTTCATGATGCGGCCGCTGTCATGGACGGCCAAGTACTTGAGCACACGGACATGGCCCACGGCGGTGTCCACTTCTACCTCGACAAAATGCGCGCCGTAGGAATCGCGGGCCTTGCCGCCCGGAACTGTGGGGTTGGTGTCGGCAGTGGCAGTAAGCAAATCGCCGCCCTTGGGAAGCCCTTTTTCGGCGATCTGTTTCTTGAGGTCGCGCGCTGCTTCCACCACTGCGTGGCCGGTCATGATGGTGGTGCGGCTGCCGGATTCGCCCACCGAATACGGGCAGCGGCTGGTATCTCCCCACACTACTTCCACCTGGGATAGCGGCACGCCCAGCGCCTCGGCTGCGATCAGTCCCATCGTAGTCTTCGCACCGCCACCAACATCGGTCACACCGACATGCACGCGATAGCGGCCGTTAGCATCCACGTCCATAACGGCACTGCTGCGGCCCAATCCGGCGCGGAAGGCCAGGAATGCGAATCCCGAGCCTCGTTTCACGGGGCCGGCATCTGAACCAGGTTTCGCGCGCCAGCGTTTCTTCCATTCGAACGCTGCGGCGCCGCGGCGAATGCATTCTTCCAACGTATAGTTCGTGAAGGGCGTTTCGTCGTTTGCCTTGCGGGTCATATTCTTCACGACGAAATCCACAGGATCCATGCCCAGTTTGTACGCGACATCATCCATCATGGATTCGATGCCGAAGAAGCCTTGCGGGAATTCGGGCCCCCGGAAATTCGCCGAGGTCGTCCTGTTGGTGTAGACCGGATGAATCAGCGCTTCCACGTGGGGAACCTGATACAGTTCCACGCCGCCGATATTTCCAGAGTTTTTCCTGTAGGGCCCCATGCCGCTGTAGCCGCGCAGTTGCAGCGCCTGTAGCTTGCCATCGCTACTGACGCCAACCTTGTAGTACTGAACCGTAGGCCAGCGCCCGTGCATGCCGATAAAATCTTCCTTGCGCGAAAGTTCCAGCCGCACAGGCGCGCCTGCCTGCTTGGCTAGCGTGGCGGCGATCAAGTCAGCGTCCTGATTCTGATTCTTGTTGCCGAAATTTCCGCCCATGTACTGGCACACTACACGGACTTTACCCAGCGGAATACCTAAATCCCGCGCCATATCGGTGCGGCAATTGGCGATGCCACCGGTGGGCGTGTACATGGTAAGTTGGTCGCCTTCCCAAACGGCCAAGCTGGCGCGCGGTTCCATCTGCGCGTTGTGGACGAAGCTGGTCGTGTAGCGGTCCTCGAAGACCATCGCAGAGTTGCGGAAGCCTTCTTCGATGTTGCCGCGCCGCTCGGTGATGGGCTTGGCTTCATTTTTTATGTCGAGCGACAAGTTCCCATCGGGCCAAATCTGCACTGCGCCGGGTTTCATGGCCTCCTCGGGCTCCAGGACAAAGGGCAGAACTTCGTAATCGACAGTGATGTGCTGTAGTGCTTCCTCGGCAGTATGACGGTCAATGGCGGCGACGGCAGCAACCGGTTCGCCCACAAAGCGCACCGGATTGTTGAAGGCGTAGCGGCGCTGCTTGGTGATCTTCTTCACTTCTTCGACGTACTGCCGTCCGCCCGCGACTGAACCCGCGCCCCAAACGAACGCGCAGTTCTCGTGCGTGATCACGGCCTTGACGCCCGGCATTGCCAGCGCTTTGGACGTATCGATACTCCGGATGCGGGCGTGCGGATGCGGACTGCGCAATACGCGCGCATACAGCATTCCGGGAACGCTAACGTCACTGGTATAGGTCGCTTTGCCCGTCACGCGCTGCCGGGCATCGATACGCGTCGTGGGGCGGCCCAAGGTCTTGAGCGGCTTGACGTCTTCGCCTGCCGCGTTATCGATCATCGTGATCTTCGGAGCACCCGTGCCGGCGGCCGCCGCGAGTGCGGCGTCAACATAACGGTTGTAATTCGAGCAGCGGCAGATGTTGCCGGTCATGCCTGCACGAACTCGCTCGCGCGTTGGATGCGGATTCTCAGTCAGCACCGCCTTCGCGCTCATCAGTTGGCCGGAAGTACAAAAACCACACTGCGGCGCGTCATGATCCATGAAGGACTGCTGGAGCCGGTCGAGCTTGCCGTTCTGAAGGAGACCTTCCACGGTCTGGATCGAGCGCCCGTCCATCCACGCCGCCAACTGGCTGCATGAGTACATGGGCTTGCCATCGATGTGCACCGTACACGCGCCGCATTCGCCGCGATCGCAACCGATCTTTGTCCCGGTAAGTCCCAAGTGATCGCGCAGCACCTCCGCCAACGTCCAGCGATCGTCCACTTCGACAGAATGCGGCGCGCCATTGACGGTCAGGCGAATGGTGGAGTGAGAAGTTGCTGGAGTAGCGGCCTTTGCGGCCGGAGTCTGAGCGTGAAGCGCCGGTACAGCAGTCGCCGCGACCAGTGCAGCCCCCGTTCCTTCAATGAACTGACGCCGCGAGATAGGTTTCTTGTTCTTGGGCTTGCTCATGATTATTCAAATGTTGACACATTCTAAGTCTGGCTGCGCTGCTCCTCTGCAGCGATTTGAAAGCCGGTATTGGCGGCGGGGACTCCCGCATAAATCGCGACTTGCAGCAGCACTTCCTTCAGGTCAGACATCTCCAATTCGGCAGCTAGGCCTGTGCGAACATGCAGCCGGAACTCTTCCCAACGCCCGAGCGATGCGGTGATAGCCAGCACCAGCAAACGGCGGACTTTGGGATCAAGACCGGGCCGGGTCCATACTGTTCCCCACGCGTAACGCGTGATCAAGTCCTGAAAATCGCGCGTCAGATCCGTTGTGTTTGCTATCGCACGGTCGACGTGTGCATCTCCCAAGACGGACCGGCGGATGGCGAAGCCTGCCGCCAGAAGATCGCTATCTTCCCGCGGCAACAGGAAATCGAACAGTGCGGCGGTGAATGCCGATGGCAATTCCACGTTTGAGAGATGCCCTGCGTCGAGCAATACAGATCGCGCACCGGGGATCGAAGCGGCCAGCAAATCGCCATGTCCCAGCCAAGGAGTAGCGATATCCAAGGATCCACCAATCACCAACACGGGAACTTTGATGCGGGCAAGCAATGGACGCTGGTCCATGTCCCGGATCGCGGCACAGCACCCCGCGTATCCGACAGGATTCGTGGCAAGCAGCGTAGTACGCGTGGAAGCAACCACGGGGTTCGGGGAATTCAGCACGCGAGGGCTGAAGTACCGCTCCATGACGCCATTCTCAACGGCGCGCATCCCACCTTTCAGCACGGCGTTCCGCCGTTCGTTGAATAACTCTGGCGCTCCCACGCGTGGCGAAGTGTTGGCCAGGACCAAGTGTGTGACCCGCTCCGCTGCGTTCGGTCCCAACCACTGCCCGATCATGCCGCCCAGCGACAATCCGCAGTAGGCGAAACGCGAGCGCCCCGTCGAGTCCACGGCGGCGATCACATCGCGGCCCAATTGCTCGATAGTGTAGTCGCCCGCAGGGCCATCGGACGCGCCGTGACCGCGCAGATCCAACCGGAGCACTTGGAAATATCGCAACAGCGCTGGCATTTGCGGTTCCCATAGGCCGTGGTCGACTCCCAGTGAGTGCGCCAATACCAGCAAGGGCTTCTCCGCCGATCCCTCCAGGCGATAGAAGATGCGAGTGCCTTCCGAAATCGCGAACGGCATCCTACTGTTCCTCCTCCAGCAAGCGGACGCGGAATGCTTCCGCGCTGCCCAGGTACGCTTCCGGTATTTGCAGATCCGGCAGATCCGGCGGCGATCCGGTTTTCTGCAGCGCCTCTTCCACGACGCGTCGTGCCTCATCCCGTCCCATGTCTTCCGCTAAAATCATCATGGCTTTTTCGGCAAATACCGCGCCGTGTGTTGCCTCGATGTTACGACGCATGCGCTTGGGGTCCACTTTCAAGCCTTCGACAACTTCCGCCATCGATTCCGCGGCAACGCCGGCAGATTGCACGATCCCTCGAACGGTCGTCCATTCCGACTGCCATCCGCCCAACGCGCGCTCGTGTTCCTGGAGCATGCCGTTTAGGAAATTGGCGAACAGGCCAGGTGTGCGCTTGGCCGCCGCCACCGCCAACATACACGCCGTCGGATTGTGCTTGTGCGGCATCGCTGACGATCCGCCGCGCCCGTTCCCTCCGGGTTCTGCGGCTTCGCCCACTTCATGCTGCATCAGAAGCGCGATGTCCAGAGCCATTTTTCCCAGGCTTGCCGTGTAGAGGCTGAGCGCCGCCAGCAAC
>CAZDGT010000006.1:0-14243 GCA_964504905.1 uncultured Bordetella sp.
GGCCGTACCCGCGCGAGCACCGTGGCAAGCACCGCTCCCTCCAGAATTCCAAACGGATGATTGGCGACGATAACCACCGGCCCGCCGCGCGGAATCTGCTGGAGGTCGCGTTCACCGACCCGATAAGTGACGGCGAGCCGGCTGAGCACACGTTCCGGCAGCGACCGGTTGTCAGGCCGGATCAGCGCATCGACATGATGCAGGCCCAGGACCCGGGCCACTGCCCCTCGAAGCGGTTTCGGTATAGCAGTAACGCCGTCAAGAATTGCGGTGATATTCACTGCCTATCGAATGCACCAGGCCGGCGAATTTATTCCGGATTCCCGGCGGAATCGCGACGGCTCGGTCTTCAGAATCAGATGCGAGCCAGAGCGAACCAGCTCCCCGGCGATCAAGATTGGCTCGGCGACAAACGGCAAGACTTCGCGGTGCAATGCCCGGCCGTCCGAGCCGGTGAGAAGCAGCACCCGTGTTTCGGCGGAAGCGTCGCGGGCGATGAACGCAGGCGGCGCGCCCCCGCTAATGCAGCGCACGGCGCAATCGCGGTGCACTTGGCCGTTGCCGGGATTCATGACGCCGAGATAACATTTGCTGTCCACAATTTCACCACGCAGCCGGACCGGTCCTAGATCCACCTCGTGCGCGGAGGCTGCGAGGCCGGCGCCTGTCTCCTGCATCGAACCAGGAACCACTTCTAACATTCGATCCCGCCCGCGTTCGATGAGAGAGGCCTTGAGGCGCACACTTTTGTCTTGCAACCCGCGCACATCTTCGGACACGCCGTGTTTGCCCGTTCCGACCAGCAAAAAGCTGGCGCTGTCGGTGCGCAGAATCGGGTAAGGCCATTCTTCAATCACGCCCGTGTAATCGTGATAGATTCCGTACTCAAACTTGCTGGCGGCAAACGGGGCTTGATCAATAATGAGGGTGGCCGCAACGGCAACGCCAGCGGCGACCAACCCAATCACGATCCGCGTGATCCACCTGCCGAGCGCGGCGGGTGCTCGCGGCACGTAGCCTACATAAAAGTCATCGTTCATGACCGGACTCCTGCGTGCGCAGGGTGTATCAGTGCCGGCTCCAACCGGGTCCCGGGCGGATGCGCGCAAGGGTGCACCAACACTTTTTCGCCCGCGATCCTGGTGCGGAACGTCGGCACCTTGTCCGTAAATGGCGGCGGAGATGCTCCGGAATCGGGCGAGTACTGATAGCCATGCCAGGGACAGGTAATGCAGCCGTCAATAATGCGGCCCTCGCCGAGCGGGCCATTTTGGTGCCGACAGACATTCGAAACGGCTGAGATTTTGCCGTCATAGCGAAAGACCGCTACCCGCTCACCGCCAATCGAGACGATCTTGGCGCGCTTTTCCGGAATGTGATCTACGCGGCAGACCTCGATGAAGCCTTCTGCCGCCGCGGTTGCTACCAGTCGATCGATGCTCCTCTCTTTGGCGCCGGAAAGCACATGCAGCGTGATCACGGCAAACATGCCAACCCCAAGCAGTACTGCCAACCAAGCGTTGGTGTCAGATTGCAACGCCCCTAGGACAACATGTGCCACCAATAGCGCGTAAGCCAAGTAGACCAGCATGTGAATTCGTTTCCACACCGGCGCCGAAAGATTATGCAGCCAGAAGTCGTGACTCGTCGCCGCCATGACGAATAGTATTAGCAGAGCCACGAAACCTAGCGACTGAAATGGGAAATTCGCCAAGCTGTCATAGCGGGTGTTGCTGATGAACAAGCTGACTAGCGGTGAGACGTCGCCCAAGGCGTGAAACTGGATAAGCGAAAACACTCCGTGGACGAACGCAAGCAAGAACATCGTCACACCCAGGTGGCGCCGGTTATACAGCAACGGCAGGAAGCGGGGATCCAATCGGCAAAGGGGTCCAATGCAGAGAATCACGTGAAGCAGAAGCAGCGCCAGCGTTCCGAAGCCGCGAATGAGAAGGGTCTCCGCTGTGGCCGTCGGGTACAAGAGCGCGCCCAAGCCCACGAATATCGCCAGATAGAGCACGACTCCAGCGCCTACCACGGAATCGTAAATCCGTTTCTGGCGGTTCCAGCCGACCACCTGGTATCGAACGCTCATTTGTACTTCTCCCATTGAACGTTCGGGTTCTTCGGCGTGGTGGGGCGGCGAACAATCAGGCTGGCCGCATAGAGGATCGGAAGCAATGCTGATAGAACGATCCAGATGCGGAAATGGCTGCGCCGTAGCGGCTCAATCATGGGACCGCCGTCCTTTCTGAAACCATGCGCGCAAGAGCAAGGGCCATAAGGCCACAACCCCCGGAAACACGATCAGTCTGAATCCAACGCTGGAATCTTTCGCAACGGGATCGACGGATCCGATGCCGCGCGCAACAAACGCAATCGCGAATATAGCCCCGAGCATGGCGTACGCGCCCAAGAAGCCCGCTATTGTTTCGCCTGCAATCACCACTACGCCTCGCCACCGTAAACCGGGATCACCGCACCACTGACCTGCGCCGCCGCATCCGACGCCAGATGCACAAGCAATTTCGAGACCTGGCACGGATTCACCCACTTTGAGAAATCAGCGCCTGGATCGCTGGCGCGGTTGGCGGGGGTATCCATAGTGCCTGGCAACACCACATTCGCGGCTATGCGACGGTCGCTGTTCTCGCGGGCCACAGTCCGGACGAGCGAAACTAGAGCGGCTTTCGACGCAGCATAGGCGCCAGACATCACCGCTGGCTCTACAGCCGCCTTACTGCCGATTGCGATGATTCGGCCCATGCCCTGAGCGCGCATGTGCGGAAGCACGGCCCGGATCATATGGAACGCAGACCGCAGATTGAGGTCGAGCATCCGATCCAGCGTAGAGTCGTCCGTCTGAGCCACCGACTGTCCGCCGGCGAAACCGCCCATTAAGTGGACCAAGCCGTCGATGCGTCCCCATTGCGCGGTCACACCATCGGCGAGCCTTCGCGCGTTCTCGTCCGAGGAAAGCTCGGCGGCCAACGCCGAGAAATTTTCCTGCGGGAAATCGGCCTGCACGATGGATCGCGACACACCGACCACGCGGGCGCCTGCTTCGAGGAAGGAGTTCGTCACAAAGGTTCCTAGGCCGCCCTTTGCGCCTGTAATAATGACAACTTTGTTATGCAGGTCCATAAGCGTTGCCTACTCTCCCGATGACCACGCCATCCGGAACTCCGGATAGAGGGTCAGGCCGCCGCAAGCGAAAATCGTTTGCCCGGTGACGTAAGACGCGTCATCGGAGGCCAGGAATGCGAACACCGATGCTATTTCGTCCGCGACCGCTGGACGCGACATCGGGATGTGACTCTCGACCTCACCCCGCGCCTTCGGGCTGTCGATCCACGCCTTGTTGATCGGCGTCACCACCGCGCCCGGTCCCACCGAATTCACTCGAATGCCATCGCCTGCGTACTCCAACGCCAAAGATTTCGTCAAGTTTTCCATGCCACCCTTGCTGATCGAGTAAGGCAGATACTTTGGCTTCGGAATAATCTCGTGCACGCTTGAGTTATTCAGGATCACGCCCTTGCGTCGTGGAAGGAAATGCCGGATCGCCTCGCGCGAACACAGAAACGGCCCGCGCAAGTTCACGGCCAGCACGCGGTCGAAGTCTTGGATGTCAATCTCGTGGCTTGCCGCCGGCTTCTGTATGCCCGCGTTGTTGACCAGAACGTCGAGCGAGCCAAACTCCTCAATGACCTTGGCGAACATGTCCTTGACTTGCGCTTCGTCAGAGACATCCGCCTGCACCAGCATCTCTTTCCCGGCACCATTCGTCCGGGCCTGGCGAGCCATCTTCCGGGTGCACTCGGCCTGCTCCGCGCCGCTCCGATAATTGATCGCCACGTTAGCGCCTTCTCGCGCGAAGCGAACCGCGATGGCTTGGCCGATTCCAGAGGACGCGCCGGTGATCAAAACATTTTTTCCTTGTAGTTTGGACATTGTCTTAGGTCCCCATTCGTATTCTTAGGTTGCTCTTCAGGGTGACTGGGATGGTCAAATTCCTAACGCTAGCGCGTACCAGACGCTTTAACGCACCTGCTCGGTAAATGCTTGACGCACAGTTCGCGCAGCAGCGAATGTGATGCTGAACCTGGTCCCGCACACTGGCCGAGAGTTCGCCGTCGACGTACTGGTCCGATAACTCCGCGACTTGGCTGCATGCGTACATGGCTCCCACTCACGAAATCCGCCACGGCGGCCAAATTATTCCCGGAATAATGTCGACCCCGCATGCGATTATGCAGGTATGAAGAACGCTTACAGTGTCACTGCACTGGCGCTTGCGAGCCTCTGCGCAGCAGAAGGTCAAGAGATTCCGCCCAAGCACGAAATTGGACTCACGCTCGGCGGCTTATTGAGTAGCGAGAGAAACGGTGGCCCAACCCACCTCGACTTGGGGTCCGGCATAGCATTTCAGGCAAACTATGGATATCGCCTTTGGAACAGCGATAAAGCGGCGCTATACGGCGAGGTGCACCTGTTGGCGAATCCGCTGCGCGACATTCGTTCATCGGATCCATCCCTGACCCGCAACGTCGCGACATTGTTTGTAACGCCCGGTATACGCCTCAAGTTCTTTCCCACCAAAGCAATCGCGCCCTATCTAGCGGTTGGAGGAGGGTTGGCAGACTATGAACAAAGCACCACGACGCTTGCCGGTGCGCCGAATCCTGCGCCGCGGACGGTCAACCACGGTGTATTCGACTTCGGCGGCGGAGTGGACTTGAAGTTCTGGAAATTCATCGGACTGCGCGCGGAAATCCGTGATTTCTACGCGGGCGGCCCGGCCTACAACACGCTCTCCATCCGAGGCGGCCAGCATAACGTGGTTCTCGGTGGTGGGTTCGTGTTGAAGTTTCGGTAATGCGGTTGAGGAATAGAACATGATGAAAGCGATAGCGGTTTTTCCTGGGCAGCCGAATAGCGTTCACCTGGCTCAAATGGCCAAGCCTTCTGCCCGTGATATTCCCGACGGCCGTGGCGTCCTCGTGAAGGTGCTGCGAGTCGGCGTTGACGGCACGGACAAAGAGATCAACGCCGCGGAATACGGCGCTGCGCCAGAAGGTTTCAACTTTCTGGTCGTCGGACACGAGAGTTTCGGCCAAGTGGAAGAGATTGGCGCAAACGTAACAGAGCTGGAGCCCGGGGACTTTGTCGTCGCTATGGTGCGGCGCCCCGGCTTCAGCATCTATGACCGCATCGGGCTGCAGGATATGACTACGGATGACACCTACTTTGAGCGTGGCATCAACCTCCGGCATGGATATCTGGCTGAGTACTACGCCGATCACACCGACTATCTGATCAAGATTCCGCGTGGCTTGAAACACGTGGGGGTTCTTCTGGAGCCCATGACGGTTGTCGAAAAAGGCATCGCGCAAGCCTATGAGATCCAACGCCGTATGAAAGTGTGGCGTCCCCGCAAAGCGGCGGTGATGGGGGCGGGAACCATTGGTCTGCTGGCCGCGCTCGTGCTGCGCCTGCGCGGGTTGGACGTGACGGTCTTCAGTCGTGACCGCAAACCCAATCGCAACGCCGAGCTGATCGAGCTAACCGGCGCTCGATACATCTCGGTGCAGGACTCGACGATTCTCGATGGCGCAGGGCAGCACGGGCCCTTTGACCTGATTTTCGAAGCGACGGGGTTCTCCCCCGTAGTCTTCGAAAGCATGCAAGCTCTCGCCAAGAATGGGGTACTGGTGCTCTCCAGCATCACGGGCGGGGATCGCAAGATCGAGGTCCCGGCCGACCGGATCAACTTGGATTTCGTCTTGGGCAACAAGGTCATGGTGGGGACTGTCAACGCGGCGCGTGAACATTTTGAGGAGGGCGTGCGCGACATGGCGAAAGCCGAAGCGGAGTATCCAGGCTGGCTTCCTCAGTTGCTCACGCACCCGGTGAAAGGCTTGGAGAATTACGCACAACTGTTCCATCTTCTGCTGAATGGCAATGGAGCGATCAAAGTCTACTGTGAAGTCGCGGAAGTATAAGCCGCGCATCGCTGCGGGCTACGTCGTCCTGCTAATCGCGTCCCACATCACCGAGAACTTTCAGCCGCTTGCCAGACCCCCAGCAGGGGTACGGTTTGCGACGGTACACACCATAAACCACGGCAAGATCGAGCCGCGGACGAGTCGCCTGGCGTACCGCGATTCTGCACCCGGTTCCATCCAAACGCCAGTTCTGTTGGTTCACGGAAGCCCCGGTTCCGGCGAAGTGCTGCGGCCGCTCGCCGAATTGCTCAGTCCCACATTTCGCGTGATCGTGCCCGATCTGCCGGGCTTCGGCTCATCTACGCGGGACCTGCCCGACTACTCATTTCGTGCCCACGGCGAGTATCTCATTGAACTCATGGACGTGCTCCGGGTACCCACGGCGCAATTGGTGGGCTTCAGTATGGGCGGAGGAGTGGTGCTCTCGATAGCCGATGCGGCCCCGGAACGCGTGGCTTCTCTCGTGATGCTATCGGCGATTGGTGTTCAGGAACATGAGCTCACGGGAAGCTATGGAGTGAACCACACTATTCACGGCGCGCAGTTGGCTGCGTTGTTGCTTTTCCGCAATGGCCTACCCCACTTCGGGATTCTCTCGAGAGTCCCCTTCACGATGGAATACACGCGCAACTTTTACGACTCAGACCAGCGTCCGCTGCGTGCAATCCTGGAACACTATCGTGGCCCAATGCTGATCATTCACGGCGCGAAGGACAGGAACGTGCCTGTCGCAGCGGCCGTGGAGCACCATAGGCTGGTACCTCAAAGTGAGCTCGTGGTGCTGGATGAGAACCACTTTATGGCATTTATGAAGCCTTCAGTATTCTTGGATCCGCTAGTGCGCTTCTTAAACCACGTACACTAAGCGAGAACTTCCAGGCCTTGCTGAATATCTTGGCCACCCCGATTCCAACCGATGGTTGGAATGCTCAGGGCCGAGAGCGCCCGTTGAGGTTCACCGAGATCGCTCCACCCAAGTCCGCGCGCGGGAAGCACTGCCAGATCGCCAGGACGGGCTGAGAGTACTTCATCCGAGAAATTGGTGGCCGGGATCTTGGCATAGAGAGTGCGTAACGCACTGACCTCCATCCCTGGAAAGGTGGTCGCCCACATCGCATCAAACGATTGGAGGAGGTCGGGAAGAGTGCGGCGAATCATTTCCAGGAAGGCACTTACTCGCCCCACCATCACGAAGCTGTTCCAGAGACAGCCGCCGCGCATCAATCGAGCTGCTATTCTTCGCGAAGGCTTCTCCCAGAAGCAATGTACTTCGTATACTGGGCTGCTAGCAAGCGATGTTCCTGGTTCTATCCATCCATAGGATTCTTCAGGTGAATCGGGAGCGACACCAAGGAGCAGGACGCGTTCTGGGTGTTGTTCCGCCTGGGCGAAGGCGAGTTCCATGTGCGCCGCAAAAGCCTCGTCGTCGGCAAAATGATGGTCGGATGGAAAGAAACCTACAACAGCCTCAGAATCGATCCTGTGAATATGCGTCAAGCTATACGCGATAGCCGGCGCAGTCCCGTGGTTATGCGGCTGTATCAGCAGTCGCTGACGGGCGACATCTCCTAGTTGATCGGCGTAAAAGCGCTCGTGAGTCTGTGTCAGTACCAATAGCGTCTGTTCATCCTCGATCATCCCGGACAAGCGCCGCAGCGTTTGGTCTAGCAAAGTGTCTCCTCCGGTCAGCGCGCAGAATTGCTTAGGCCTGTCATCGCCAGAGATCTTTCGGGTCAGAGGAAGCAGACGTTTGCCGTCCCCTCCGGCCAAGATTACTCCCCAACGTCTGGCATGGGCGTCGTTACACGCGGGCCGCGGCGCGGCCGATTTTTGGCTGTGCATGCCCAGTAAATGAGTTTCATTGTGAAGAATATTCCCCGCGTTCCGCTATTTGCCGCTGCTGCTTCACGCAGTAAAGTTCCGTGAGATCCCGAGCGCGCGAAGCCGGGAAGCAAGAGTATTCGCGTTCACTCCCAAAAGCTCGGCTGCTCCCCCCGTACCAGATACCTTGCCGCCAGCGCGCTTTAGCGCATTGTGCAGATTCTCTCGTTCCCTCTCACGCCACTCGGCTTCCGTATAGAACTCGTCGCGATCTTGCCCGACAGACGCACCCCTATGCCTGCTGGAGCCGAGAAGGTCAAATTGCAATGGCGCCCCTTGGGCGAGAATCAGAGCGCGCTCCACGACGTTCTGCAGCTCTCTCACATTGCCAGGCCAGTCGTATTCTTCTAGACGGTCCATTTCACGCCGCGGGATCTTCGCCTCCGGCAAGTGTAGACGTGAGCAGGCCAGCTTGACGAAGTGAGACGCCAATTGGAAAATATCTTGTCGCCGTTCCCGCAACGGAGGGATCTCCAAAGGGAACACACTCAGACGGTAGAACAAATCCAGCCGGAAGCGCCCTTCTTCCGAAGCCGTCCGCAAGTCGCGATTGGTGGCCGCGATGACGCGCACGTTCACCCGCCGCGTGTGTTCGTCCCCGACTCGCTCAAATTCTCCTTCTTGCAGGACTCGTAGCAGCTTCGATTGAAGGTCCAGCGGAATCTCCCCGACCTCGTCCAGGAAAAGCGTTCCGCCATCGGCGAGTTGAAAGCGGCCGGCGCGGTCACGAATTGCCCCAGTGAATGATCCCTTGACGTGCCCAAAGAATTCGCTTTCGAAAAGTTCCTTAGGTATCGAGCCGCAGTTCACGCGAATGAGAGCTTTCTCCGCCCGGCGGCTGCGTTGATGAATGGCCCGTGCAATCAATTCCTTGCCAGTGCCGGATTCGCCTTCGATCAGCACGCTCGAATCAGTCTGCGCAACCAGGTCGATCTGCCGCAGTACTCGCGTCAGTGCCGGACTCTGACCGACGATGTCTCGAAAATCACCGGTTTCAACAACCTCCTCGCGCAGGTAGTCCCGCTCCAATTCCAGTTGGCGGCGGAGTTGGTCGATCTGCTGAAAGGCCCGGCAGTTTCCGATCGCCACGGCAGCATGCGCGGCAAATGTGCTCAGCCAATCCAGCGTGCTTTGATTGGGATGCACGCGCAGAAACACCGCCAGCACGCCAACGATGCCTCCGCGGAAGTGAAGCGGATGGCCAATGAATCCTTCGATCTGTTCCCGTTTGGCCCATTCTTTATCGATTACCGCATCTTCAGTCCCGGCAATATCAGGGACGAGCACCGGTTCTCCGCTCTGCACAATGTGCGCCAGCTTTCGCTCGGAATCCAGCGGCACTCGATGGTGTGCGCCGTTTATGCCGCCCCAATCGACTTCAGCCTGCAGCGGCCGTCCTCCGCTGGCTCGCATATGCAGCGCCGTCTCCCCACAGGCTGAGGTGCAAATGGGGCAGTTGGCATCCTGGTCGAGGAACCAAATCCGAGCCAGAGCAACGTGTTCGTTGGCCATAATTGCTTTGATGATCTGGCCAAGCACCGACGGAGGATCAGCAGCCTGAGCGATCGAAAGAATCACTGGATGGAGGTCCATGGGAATGTTGTCTTGTGAAGAATCACAAATCCGTGGCCATTTATTCCCGGTTCGTTAAGAATCACAAAAACCTGGTCTGGTACGCCCGGAAAGCACTGATAAAACAGCGACACTGCCATGGCCATTGCTGTGCATGTTCCTCACGCGAAAGGAAACACACACATGAACTACAAATACGCAGACATCGACGGCCTGAAGGTCTTCTACCGGGAAGCGGGCAATCCGAAGAACCCGGCGATGGTCCTCCTCCATGGATTCCCATCGTCCTCCCACATGTACCGCAACCTGATGGCGAAGCTGGCGGACAAGTTTTACTTGATCGCTCCGGACTACCCGGGCTTCGGCTATACCGACGCTCCGTCGCCGGATAAATTCTCCTACACGTTCGAGAAATTGTCAGAGGTTGTCGAGAAACTGCTGGTGTCGCTCGACGTCAAGAAGTTCACGATGTTTATCCAGGACTATGGCTCACCTGTAGGGTTCCGCATCGCGGTGCGCCATCCCGATTGGATTGAAGGGATCATTACGCAGAACGGGAATGCCTACGAAGAAGGATTCACCGGCGTGTGGGACGCCCTGCGGAAGGCTCTCTGGAAGAACCGCACTCCCGAAACGGAAGCGCCACTCGCCGGCTTCTTCACGGCCGACGGCGTGAAATGGATATACAGCGAAGGTACGCGCAACTCCGAAAAGATCAGTCCAGACAATTGGACTACCGATCTGTTCTTTCTGGGCCGCCCCGAGAATCACCGCATCCAACTCGATCTGTTCTATGACTATCGGACAAACGTCGAACAGTATCCGCGCTGGCACGAGTATCTCCGCACGAATCAGCCGCCGACGCTCCTGGTGTGGGGCGCAAATGACCCGATCTTCACTCAGGAGGGTGGCCGCGCGTTCCACCGCGATGTAAAGAACGCTGAGCTGCACATGCTCGACACTGGGCACTTCGCTTTGGAAGACCATTGCGACGAGATCGCCGGCTTTGTGCGCGCGTTCTACGATCGAAAGATCGCAACCCGGAAAGCGGCTTGAGCATCGAACAGGTTGGCCTGCAGACATCGAGCGGGGCCGCCCATCGAAATGCAATCACCATGTGGATACAAGAAATCTGGCGTGGGATGCCGAGGAAGTGGCACGCGACATCGAAACTGCGGCCGATAATGAGATTCGGGCCAAAAGCGCCGGCGCATTCCGTCTGTTGCAATCAACAACGGAAGGATATCGAATCGGTCTTCGGCATCGCCCATAACCAACTGGGTTCCAATTCCTGCGGCGTACCGGGACTCGCCGAACGCCAATGGGAAGGAGGGCAGGTGCAGATTGGCCCGGTAATCATCGGCCTGAAAGACCTCCGCACACGTTGCATCATGACTACGTTCGATCCAGACGCGGGCCAGCAGGACTTGACGGTATTGCACCGGATCCGCAAGGAATTAGACGGAAGACTCGGACTCAACAGCGGCGTTGTCTCGCCAGGCCGTGTCACGGTAGGCGATGCTGTTGAGTTGATCCTGCGTTCATGACCACCTTCATCGGAGTAGATCTGGGCTGGTATGGAAAACCCAGCGGTTTGGCATCCATCGGTCTGGAAGGTTCCGAACTGCGCTTGCACAGCATCGATCGCCTGGAGGCGGTGGATGAGATACTGGGCTGGATTCAATCCGAGGCCGGGAGCGGCAGTGCGGTTGCGGCCATTGACGCTCCCCTGGTCATTCGCAACCAGACTGGTATTCGACCTGCAGAACGCGAGTTGAATCGGGATTTCCGCCGCTTTCACGCCGGTTGTCACGCCTGTAATCTTGGCCGTCCCTTTGCGCAAAACGTGATCTCCTTCAGCCGCCGCCTGGAAGCCCTGGGCTTCGGCCACGGGGCGTCTATAACACCACGCCAGGAAGGTCGTTTCCAAATCGAGGTACACCCGCACGCAGCGGCTGTTAGTTTGTTCGGGCTCGACCGAATCATAAAATACAAGCGCGGCAAGCGGGAGCAAAGATCCCGGGAACTTCGCCGTCTTCGTGGTCTAGTCCTTTCCCGTTTGCCGACCCTCGATCCTGCTCTGACCTTGCGCCTTCCGCCAGTGCCGGCTAAGGGCAGCACTAAACGCGTCGAAGACAAGATCGACGCTGTCCTTTGTGCGTACATCGGTGCTTGCTGGTGGATCTGGGCCTCGCAGCGGAATATCTTGTACGGTGATAAGGAAGACGGTTATATCGTCGTGCCCGGCCGAACAACCCCGATCGTGCGGACTGATCCCGCCTGGGTCTCCGCTTGATATCGAACACTTACCGGGGAGGCCGCACGTCCTTGAAATATCCCAATATCGACGCTGCAGTAGTTCGCCCGCTATGGAGACGGGCGGTCTGAGCGTAAAAAATGGTTCCATGCTGGTCGAGGAGAAACGTTGAAGGATAGGCAGTCTCCCGTGGTTCGTCCCAACGTAGACCGTACAAATTAGTGAACTTGTATGCCGGGTCAAGCAACATTTGGAAAGATTTAGGAAAATCTTTTCCGGCCAGGAACTCATTGGCCCTCATGTTCAGATCGGAGGGCGGCCCAGGGTACACAAATACGACCTGAATGCCTGCGTCCGCAAAAGCCTTCGAATTCTGGACGAAGTCTTGAACCTGACGTTGGCAAAACGGGCATTGGTATCCCGGAAAACCGCGAAGTACAACTAGCGCGACCGGGGCGTTCAAGGATAGGTCAGATAGTTTTACTGGCTGTCCCTGAACCGATGTTAAGGCAAAGTCCGGGGCTTTTTCGCCCACGCTCGGTATCGACCCACCCAACAGCGGCAAAGTGGCCAGGGCGGATATAAGTATTCGTTTAGGAAGATTCAAACAAAGGTCCCTTCTTGAAGATGCACGTAGTCTCATGGTCAAGATCCACTGGCTGGGTCTGCTTATTCCCTATTCTTCGAAAATATTTTCAATCACCGATCCCATAGGAATCAAGGACATCGCGCACGTCACCCAGCACCAATTCAGCTGCAGGGCGCATGACTCGGGTTACCTGCCGTTCACGATGCCGGTGGCGCGTTTCGGTCTTCGGGAGATAGATGCCATCTTGCACCGCAAGGGTTTCGTAGGTAGGCTGCCGCTGCAGCGCCTAGCTCCACGGCGGGCTCACTATTGCAGCACTGTGCATCTGATCTCAACTCAGCGTAGACTGGCAATCATACCTCCTGTGTTGATCGCCCATGCCAGATCTATCTAGCCCACCTAAACATTCTTCGCGCCGCAGAGTATTGCGGAGCTGGACCGCGAGCGCAATTGCCTTGCGAATGGCGCGAATGGCACGGGCGCAGCAGAGGACTCGGGGAGAAACCATGTCTCATGTTTTAGTATTCGACGTCAACGAGACACTGCTGGATCTAGGGGTCCTGGAACCTCATTTCGAGCGCGTGTTCCGTGACAAGACCATGCTGCGAGAGTGGTTCAATCAGGTGATTCAGTACGCCGAGGCTGTCACGCTCGCAGACAATTATAAGAATTTCGGCGAGATAGCGCGCGCAGCACTGGAAATGACCGCCGAAGGGCGGGGTGTGAAACTATCCACTGAAGATGCGCAGCAGATATTGGGCGGCATTCGGAGTCTTCCGCCACATCCGGAAGTCGTCGAAAGTTTAGCACGGCTGAAGAGCGCGGGGTTTCGTATGGTTACGCTGACCAATTCCCCACCCGCTGTCGTTGATGCACAAATGGCGGCAGCTAATCTGCAGCAATTCTTTGCGAGGAATTTTTCAGTGGATTCGGTCCGGAAATACAAACCGGCTCCGGAGCCCTATCGTATGGTGGCGCGAGAACTAGGGGTCCAGACGAATCAGCTACGCATGATCGCTGCCCATGCTTGGGACGTAGGAGGCGCAATGCAGGCCGGCTGTGCCGCCGCTTTCATCTCGCGACCTGGTAAGGCACTCTTCCCTGGGTTCCCAAGACCAGACATTGTGGGCAAGGACCTGCGCGAAGTTGCCGAAACGATAATCAAGACTGAGCGTTTATAACGGATCCTTACTCTTCAACAATCTCACTCAGAAAATCGACGTTGATTCCTCGCTTCACGCTTTCCGACACAGGGCAGCGATTCTCATGATATTCGAGCGCCCGCTCCGCAGCCGTGCGCTGATCCTTTGGGACTTTGATCCGGTACTTGATCGTGACGTGAGTAAGCAGCAGCTTGCCATCGATCTCCTCCATCCTACCCTCAGCAAGTGCTTCGAATTTCTCTGGATGGGCGCTGATGCCGCGCCCCTCTAACGCGCCGGCCAGAGTGCCCGTCATGCAGCCGCCCACAGCGGCCACAACATAATCAAGCGTGGACGCTAACGGCTCGTCAGGCGTGACGTTGAAAAACTCCGCGATACCTCCGTGGACCCCCATGCGCGTCACTTCGGGAAAGCCCTCGATCTGGATTCGCTTGATCTTATTCTTTCCTGTTTCTTTGTGTATCTTGACCTTCGATAGATGCGCCAACCGCCCCATTTGAATTCCCCCTATGGTCCGGTCGCACCTCTCCATTAAGGGCGCCCGCCCAAGTTCAATCTAAACCCAAGGCCTAGTGGGATACAACTGTCGCCGAACATTTGAGCGAGGTATTCAAGTCGATAACGACCAACCTACGCACCACAACTAGTGCTGGTTTGGAACGCCCGGGCAGCGGAGGTTGCTCATGTAGATTGTTGTAAAATAAGTCCTTGTCTTATACTCATTTGTGGACTGTCAGAGATTCTGCGCTCTAGTGCCTTGGGCGCAGGGGGTC
>CAZDGT010000007.1:0-2133 GCA_964504905.1 uncultured Bordetella sp.
GTGGAGGTAGATTTCGGCCGTGCTCCAGGGCGTGGCCACTTCGATCATTGGCAGGTCACCACGACCGTCGAGGAACACCACGCGACCGAGAGGGCCGGTCTTCTCATTTGATTTGCTCGAATTCATACGTTGCCCGCAGTCGGTTATACCTCTCTTCGGCGGGCGTGACACGGAAAATTTTCCCGCGCCCCTTCGTTTGCCCCAGCGTCAATATTTTTCGCTTCAAATTCCCCGCCGCACGGCTACTCTGCCGCCCACGTTATGACTACCAAGCACAACTATAAATTCTGTTTCGGCCCCTGGAATATCAGCGAAGGTCAGGATCCCTATGGTCCGACCACGCGCCCTGCTCAAACGTTTGACTGGAAACTGGACCAGCTTAAGAAGCTTGGATTCGACGCGATGATGTTCCACGACGATGACGCGGTGCCGGACATCGACGGGAAGTCCGACGCCCAGTTGCGCAAGGAGTCGAAGGAGTTGAAGAAGAAGCTGAGCGACGCCGGAGTGGCTGCGGAAATGGTCGCGCCCCGGCTTTGGTTCAGTCCGATGACGATCGACGGCGCGTACACCAGCAACGACCCCAAGGCGCGCAAATATGCGATTGACCGCTCGCTGCGCTGCATTGACATCGCGAATTATCTGGGAACGGATTTGATTGTGCTCTGGCTGGCGCGCGAGGGCACCTACATGCGCGAGTCCAAGAGCGGGCGGCGCAGCGTCGAGTTGCTGGTACAGGCGCTCGACAAGATGCTGGCGCACGACAAGAAGATTCGCCTCTCCATCGAGCCCAAGCCGAACGAGCCGATGGACCACGCCTACATCCCAACCATCGGTCACGCGCTGGCCATCGCGCAGTTGACGCGCGATCCGAAACGGGTTGGATGCCTCATCGAATCCGCGCACGCGATTCTCGCGGGTCTTGATCCGGCCGACGAAATCGATTTTGCCATGGCGTTCGGCAAGCTCTGGTCGCTGCACCTGAACGATCAGAACGGCCTGAAGTTCGACCAGGACAAACCGTTCGCCAGCTCAAACCTCCGCGTCGCCTTCAATCAGGTCCGCGCCCTCGAACGTAACGGCTACGGCAAACACGGGGAATATGTCTGCTTCGATGTCCATCCATTCCGCCCCACTAAGGTGGAGCACTGGATGGCGCATCTGGACAACAGCCGCAAAACGTTTCTGCGGTTGCTGCAAAAAGTGCGCACCTTCAACGAGAAAAAAGCGCAGGCGCTTATTGCTGACCGCGACTACGCGGCGCTCGACCAGATGGTGCTGGAGCACCTGATGGGGCGGTAAGACCGTCTTTGGGCCTGGTTAGCCCGCTGCCACGAGGCTGCATCGATTCGACACCGATGGCCTCGCTACAGGGCTGCGCCCAATTTGGGCGCGCAGAACAAGAGGTTGCCAACCAGAGACAGGCCGACAACTTCGCGCTCCTCCTTGACAGCGCGAGCGTTCGATGGTCTAATATAAGTAGGGTGAACTTTATAAAGCACTTATTTAGTCGCCACGCGCCTCCCGTTCAGGTTCAGCCCACCTCCCACAACTGGCCCGGCCAGTCCGGCAAGGAATATCAATTCGAGATCTATCCGCTCGACGCGACCTTCCGACCGCTTCCGGGGGTTTACATCTATGCCAGACTGTTCCCCGAGGGCTATTGGGGTGCGGTCTACATTTCCCAGACCCGGGACCTGCACCAGCGGCTTGAAGGCCATGTGACCATAGAGGACGCCATGGCCAACGGAGCGACTCATCTTCACGCCCATTATTGTAGCGCTGGACAGGGCGCTCGTTGCTCGGAGGAAAAGGACCTGATTCTCCGCTGGCGCCCCGTGTGCAACGACAGGTTCCCAAGCTGATCGAGACCGGTTGCCGTAAAACAGCCACGTCTCAACGGATGGTGATTTCAAAGTAGAGCTTTGGGTCCTTGTTCAAAGCGACTTTCGCCTGCGATGCCTTCCACGTTTTCCAATCCGCTTTTGGGGCAAGATCCTTGAATTCCACTTCGATTTGCTGCTGGCCCGCATCGGCGATGACATCATAGTCCTCAGCCCAGCCGATGTCGGACCGGAGCACGCGACCCTGGCACTTCTGGAGCAGGCGCAGGTAGAGCGGGCGCGCCGGCAT
>CAZDGT010000008.1:0-7191 GCA_964504905.1 uncultured Bordetella sp.
ATGGAAGCCACTGGGTGGGGTACGGAAACGATTGGTGCTCCAAGCCAGTGCTGGTGCCGGCGGGAACACAGCCGCTGGAAGTGCGATTCCTGATGAACCGAAAAGCGGGCAATTGCGAGATTGCTGAAATCGATGCATTGGAAAAGTAGACCGATAAAACTATCGGTTACTTCGCCGCTCCCCTACCGTCCTTGAGAAGTCACTACTCATCATTCAATCGAATCCCCGAACGGCTTCATTCCTCGTCCGAGAACGGTCTTGGGAAACTTGCCGCTCCCGCACAGGATAAATGAACCGAAATCCTTGTACCAATCGCCTTCCGGGGCCATCGGGTCTGTGCGGACCCAAGCCTGGATGGCCAACAGGTCGTCAACCGAGATCCGACGTTCGTCAACTCTTTGAAGCAAATGATGCCAGACGCCGCGGGGCAGATCAGAAAATTGAATCTTCGGCAACCGAGTCTTTCCCGAAGATCGCGCGAATTAGATCGCGTCCGGCTTCATTCTTTCGTTCAGGTTCCACTTCTGAAACAAACGTGCGGTAAGCCATCTTGAGTTGCTGCTTCGCCTCGGCTTCGGCACGGACTCCACGTTCCGCCAAGTCGACCAGAGCCCTGCTCATGGTTATGTGCCGTTCTTTTGCGACGCGTCGCACCTTCGCCGCCAAGGCCACTGGCATTGTGACGCTTTGCCGAACGGACCTCGATGAAGCCACCTTACTCTTCGCTGCCATATTCTCAGAATACCAAGAGTGCACCAGTGTGGTGCGGAGTCAGGCACTTCAGCTTCACTTAGCCAACGGCTCACTCATCTTTATCTGGTACGACGACTCGTATTGCGCGGCGTTGCTGGTTGCATCAGAAGAGTACTTCCCCAACTTCTCCGAGGCCTCGATCAAAGTCTCTTCACAGCTGACGGCAGCTTGAACGCCAGCGTCGTCCAGCAACTGAGCGGTTTGAGTAGTGACCCCTCCCATATTTTGCCGGAGCCAGGTAGTGTAAGCCGCGGCCACTTCTTTGTAACGGGCCTTACGCTGCGTGTGGAGCGCGGCGCGCTGTTGCAGTTCCCAGGCTGCGCGGGTGCGCTGGCGAGTGACGAGTTCGCGCTGCAACGGCTGCATCTTAACCGGATCCGGCATGGTCACCTCGCCACGCGTGACCGCAGGCACCTTCGCCATTCTGGCCCCCACGTCTTGGGAGATCTGGTCATAGCCGCCAGGCGTGGCCCGAATTGCCTCCTCTCTCTTGGTAAATTCCAGGTCGATGTCTCCCAGTTGCTTCAATATCGCGCCGAGTTCATTCTGCCTGGCCACGACCGCGGAGGTCTCCACCGTGGCCTGTCTTGCCTGCCGCTCCGCGGCCGTTGGCCCGGATGGCGGCGTCGGCGCCTGCGCGTTACCCATGTACTTCTGGAGCTCGGCTTCCTGCTGCGCTTTGCTCATTTTTTCAAAGCGAGCCTGATAGGCGGGGTCGCTCATCAGCCTCTGCATCATGGCCTGCATGCCGCCACCCGCGCCGGGAGGGGCGCCCGAGAGGCTCTGCGTATAGCTTCCGGCAGCCTGGGCGGCAGCCTGCTTCATCTGCTCCTCGGACATCTGGCCCATCTTATCGATTCCACCCATTCTGCTGATGATGGGGCTGACATTTGCCTGCGCAATCGCTCGCTGCTGCACTGCCTGTGAGTCTTGCGCGCGGTTTGCGACGGCGTCCTTAATCACGTCGCGCGCGGCCGCTACCCGCTGGTTGAAGGGAGCGTAGAACGATTCGAGTTCGCCCTGGTTTTGCGCCTTAATGTCCGCGCCGTAGGCCCGCTTGCCTGCTTCTGCGGGCGTGGCGGGTATGCTCGGGGCGGCGTCGAACAGCGCCTGGTAGTCAACCTTCCCCAGAACGGCACGCGATTGCGACTGGGCCAAAGCAACGGTGACTAGGGAGGCGACTACGAGAATCGCCAGGATAAGTTTCGTGTGAGTTACCTTCATAGGAATTCTCCACCCCTCTCGAACTGCGGATCCGTTACGTACAGCTAGCCGCGTTTCTATCAAATTGCGCTGTCGGAGTCAATCGATTGGGGTTCGTTTGGTAACCTGTGTAGTACCGATGAGTAATCTTCAGGTCACGCTTCCGGACGGAAGTGTCCAAAGTGTTCCCGCCGGGGCGGCGCCGATCGATGTCGCACGTTCCATCAGCCCACGCTTGGCCGATGACGCCTTGGTCGCCAAGGTCAACGGCACTCTATGGGATTTGAACCGTCCGCTAGAGGGCGATTCGGCCCTGCAAATCCTGACGCCCAAGAATCCCGAGGCGCTGGAGGTCTATCGCCATTCAACGGCCCACCTGCTGGCGGCGGCGGTGCTCGAACTCTTCCCCGAGACCAAGCTCGGCGTCGGTCCTCCGATTGAAAACGGTTTTTATTACGACTTCCAGCGCCCCGAGGCGTTCTCGCCTGAGGATCTCGAAAAAATCGAAAAGAAGATGTGGGAGTTACAGGCGAAAGACCTGCCCTACGAGCGCCAGTACATGGAGAAGGAAAAAGGGCTGAAGCTTTACGGCGATCAGCCCATGAAGTGCGAGCTGATCACGGAAAAGGCCGACGCTGTCTTTTCCGAGTACACGCTGGGTCCGCACTTCATCGATTTCTGCCGCGGGCCGCATGTGCCTTCCACCAAGAAGATCAAGGCGTTCAAACTGCTTTCCATCGCGGGCGCCTATTGGAAGGGCAACGAGAAGAACGCCCAGCTTCAGCGCATTTACGGCACCGCGTTTTTCAGCAAGAAAGAGCTCGACGATTATTTGGCCAAGCTCGAAGAGGCCAAGAAACGCGACCACCGCAAGCTGGGCCAGGAACTCGATCTCTTTAGCATCCAGGAACTCGCCGGACCGGGACTGATCTTTTTCCATCCCAAGGGGGCGCGAGTCCGCAAGATCATTGAAGACTGGATGCGCGATCAGTACCTGGCGCGCGGCTACGATCTGGTCTATACGCCCCACGTGATGCGCGCGGATCTGTGGCGGACTTCGGGCCACCTGAGCCATTACGCGGAAAACATGTTCGCCGGAATGGAACTCGATGACGCCGAGTATCGGCTCAAGCCCATGAACTGTCCGGGCCACATCCTGATTTATCGGGATCGTCTTCGCAGTTATCGTGAACTGCCGGTGCGCCTCGGCGAGTTGGGAACCGTCTACCGCTACGAGCGCAGCGGAACCATGCACGGGCTGCTGCGCGTGCGCGGATTCACGCAGGATGACGCCCATATTTTCTGCACTCCAGAGCAAATCGAAGACGAAGTGGTGAGTTGCCTGGAATTTGCCCTCGACACTCTGAAGACTTTCGGGTTTGAACAGTACGAGGCCGAGATCTCCACGTGGGATGGCGGTAAGAGCGGCAAGTATGACGGTGCGCCTGAGCTGTGGAAACTGGCCGAGGGCGCGTTGCAGCGCGCGGTTGACCGCCTGGGGATGAAGGCCCCTGTGATTCCCGACGAAGCCGCTTTCTATGGGCCCAAGATCGATGTGAAGCTACTCGATGCGCTAGGCCGCAAGTGGCAACTCTCCACCGTTCAATTCGATTTCACTTTGCCGCAGCGGTTCGGCCTGGAGTACGTTGCGGCAGATGGCGCACGCCATCAACCTCTGATGGTACATCGTGCGCTTTACGGCAGTATCGAGCGCTTCTTCGGCACACTCGTCGAGCATTACGCGGGCGCGTTTCCGGTATGGCTCGCTCCGATACAAGTGATGGTCATGCCCATCACGGACCGCCAGCTCGAATACGCGCAAAAGGTACACGCGCGCCTGGAGGCGGCGGGCCTGCGTTCGCACCTGGACGACCGCAAGGAAAAGGTCAACCTCAAGATCCGCGAAGCGCAGTTGCAAAAGGTGCCGTACATGTTAGTGGTAGGGGACCGTGAAGCTGAAGCCGGCACGGTGTCGGTGCGCCATCGCAAGCATGCCGACATGGGCGTCAAACCGCTGGAGCAGTTTGTGGAAGACGTGTGCAAGCTGGTCGAATCGAAATCCGCGACGGAATAGTCGCGCGAACCATCCTAAGCCCTACCAGCGGCTTCATTGCCGATGCCGGGTTCACGCACTCGCTAACGCCTGCGCGCAATTGTATTTTCGGCTGCACGTATTGCTATGTGCCCACCATGCGCATCCAAGCTGGACTGAAGCCGGAGGACTGGCAGCGCTGGGGCCAGTTCACCACTTTCAAAAGCAACGCGCCAGATCTTCTGCGGCGCGAATTACGCGAGCACCAGCGCATCTACTGTTCGCCCATGGTCGATCCATATCAACCCGCCGAAGAGCGCGAGCGGATGATGCCGCGAATTCTGGAGGCGCTGATCGACGCGCCTGCTTCTCCGCGGGTGTTCGTCCTGCAGACGCGAGGGCCGCTGATCCTTCGGGATCTGGATTGTCTTTGCACGCTGGCGCGGCGGACCACCTTGCGCGTCAGCTTCTCGATCACGACCAATCGCGACGATGTTCGCAAGCTCTACGAACCGCACTGCGCGCCTATTGCGGAGCGACTCGACGTGATCCGCGGCCTCCGCGACGCCGGCATCGAAACTTACGCGACCCTCGCTCCCTTGCTGCCGTGCGATCCCGAAGAGCTTGCGCGCCAAGCTATCGAAGCCAGTGGCCGCGTTCTGATCGGTGACCCGCTGCACGTTCGCAGTGTCAAACCCCGCGGAGCGACCACTCGCGATGCAGCGTTGCGCGTGAGCGAGTCACACCAGCATCAGTCTTGGCTCGACCCAATGTTTCAAACACATGTCGTGGAGCGCATCCAGGCCGCTGCCCGCTCCCTTGGGCACACCTTCATAACAGGAACTCAAGGGTTCGCGGCCTTCGCTATCTGATTCTATTCAGGCTTCTTAAATACTTAGCGCAACGATTGACCTGGGGCCTGCATCTGATAGGTATCCCCGCCGATAAGTAATTGTCAGGGTTCGGCTAAGTCTGCCGCTTTTCTTTCATCACCGAACAAGGAGACAGACACGGTGTCACAAGACAAAGAACCAAACATGAAACAGTACTTGTTGATCAGCGATTTTGACCAGACGCTCAGCTTTCATGATTCGGGGCTGGTGCTCAGCGAGATGCTCGGCATCCAGGGCTTTCAGGAGAAAATTGACGGATTGTCTCAAATTCATTTGGTGCAGCAAGGCGGGGAACTCGCTTACCTGCTGCAGCACGACCCGGAATTCCGCCGCGTGCGCAAACATCATCTGATCGAGGCCGGGAAGCATATCCGCCTCAAGAAGAACATCCCGCTGTTGTCGCGCATGCTCGCCGATTTGGACGGGCACAAGTTTACGTTCTACGTGGTTTCGGCTGCCCCCGAAGAGTTGATTCGATCGGCGCTGGCAGGGATCGTTCCCGAGGACCACATTTTCGGAACACGTTTCCGCTACGATCAGGCGACCGGTGAGATCGAGTCCATCGTGCGCGTTCCGGCGGGTTACGGTAAGGTTGCTGTGCTCGAAGAGTTGCGGTCGCAACTTCCGATCAGCCATGACCGAATCGTCTATGTAGGCGACGGAAGTTCCGACGTTCACGTGATGCTGCACGTGAACCGCTTGGACGGGCTTACCATCGCCGTATCGGAGAACAAATATATTACGCAGATCGCGCGGCGAACGATTCTAAGTGAGGACGCTCTCAGCGTATTGATTCCGATTCTCGAAGAGATCATCGGATGGAACTCTACTCGAATCCGCGCGCTGTTCGAGTCGCATGGTTTGCTACTGCAGGAGTGGGATAAGGTGCGTACAGACTCGCTGCGAATTTCGGCTGCGAACGAGGTTGCGGCCGCGGCAGGCGTCGAGATCCAATAGGTGGTTACTTCCGGGCGGTGATACCGGGCTCTTTCAAGAGTTCGCGAATCGTGCTGCGGATGATCGTCTCTGGCTTCGTCATCAAGGGATCATTGCCGAACAACTGTACGCGGACCACACCTTTGGCGTCCACAAACAGCATGATGGGCACGAAGGGACGAACCTTGGGCTTAAGGTCCGCCAGCTTTATCAGACTGGCCCGGTCTACGTAGCCGACGGGGTAGTTGGGTTTGTGAGCTTCGAAATAGGGGCCGATTATCGTAGCAGCCTTGCTGTCACCGGCCGCGACTACCACTTGCAACCCGTGCGGACCCTGCTCCGTCTGGATCGCCTTCAAAAGGTCTACCACTTCGGTGCAGTGCACGCATGTGGTCGAAATCAGCGTGAGCACCAGCGCCTTGCCGCGATATTGCTTGAGGTCCAGCTTCTTGCCGCCCTCTTGCGAGATCGGGATGTCGGGCAGGGGACGCCCGGGAGGGAGGCCAGCATACAACACGCCGGTAAGGCTCAACAAGAATAGAACGCGACGTAGCATCACTTTCTATCTTAATTGACTCTCCACTTCCTCCAGCCAGTCCGGCCGCTTCAGGACTTCGCGCGGGCGGCTGCCATCGGGCGGGCCGATGATGCCTTCGCGCTGCATCATGTCGAGGATGCGCGCCGCGCGGCCGTATCCCAGGCGCAAGCGCCGCTGCAGAGTGGAGGTCGACGCCTTGCCTTGCTCCAGAACTACACGCACCGCATCCTGGTATAGCGGGTCTTGCGTGCCGTCGAAATCCTCGCCATCGACCTCGTCATCCTCGGCGGGAGGAGCCAACAGGAAGGTCTGGTCGTATTCGGGCGATGCCTGCCGCTTCCAGAACTCCACTACATCGTTGGTCTCGGATTCGCTGACATAAGAACCGTGCACGCGCACCAGCCGCGACGAACCTGGCGGCAGGAACAACATGTCGCCGCGGCCCAGCAGATGTTCGGCACCCATCACGTCCAGCACCGTGCGCGAGTCCACGCGCGTGGCCACCCGGAAGCTGATGCGCGACGGGAAATTCGCTTTAATCAAGCCGGTGATCACGTCCACGCTGGGGCGTTGCGTCGCTAACACCAGATGCATGCCCACGGCGCGCGCCATCTGCGCCAGGCGGGTGACGGTTTCCTCCACGTTGGCGCGTTCCAGCATCATCAGATCGGCCAGCTCGTCGATGATGATCAGCACATAGGGCAGCGGCTTCAGGTCTTCGTTCATCGGCTCGTCGTCGCCCTCGAACAGGCTGCGCGGCTGCTGAACCAACTGCCGCATCTTGCGGTTGAACTGATCGATGTTGCGCACGCCGTGCGAAGCCAGCAGCTTCAACC
>CAZDGT010000009.1:0-9127 GCA_964504905.1 uncultured Bordetella sp.
CTGTGCGCGCATACCTCGGGCGTCGGCGTGAATCGCCCTGGTTGTTTCGCGGAATTCATCTCGTTGCCGATGACCAACATCTGGCGGCACGATCCGCGTGTCGACCGGGATGCCGCTGCTATCTTCGATCCCTTGGGCAACGCGGTCCATACGGCGCTGAAGTTCGATGTGCTGGGTGAGGATGTTCTGATTACCGGCGCGGGCCCTATTGGAATTATGGCGGCCGCTGTGGTCCGCCACGCTGGTGCACGCTTCGTGGTGATTACCGATATCAACGAATATCGCCTGGATTTGGCGCGCAAAGTTGGCGTAGACCTGGCCCTCAACGTGAGCCAGATCTCCATCGCGGATGCGCAGAAGACGCTAGGCATGCACGAAGGCTTCGACGTCGGACTCGAGATGTCCGGCAACGCCGCCGCCTTCCGCGACATGATCCACAACCTGTGCCATGGCGGCAAGATCGCTATGCTGGGCATCCCCGCGGGCGAGATCGCGATTAACTGGCGCGAAGTCATCTTCAACATGCTCACCATCAAGGGCA
Source organism: uncultured Bordetella sp. (assembly GCA_964504905.1). Taxonomy (GTDB): domain Bacteria; phylum Acidobacteriota; class Terriglobia; order Bryobacterales; family Bryobacteraceae; genus Palsa-187. Next base: position 542 of record CAZDGT010000009.1, read on the forward strand.
TTTACGGCCGTGAGATGTATGAGACCTGGTACAAGATGACCGTGCTGCTGCAATCCGGCCTGAACATTCAGCCGGTGATCACGCATCGCTTTAGCTACCGGGATTTCGAAGAGGCTTTTCGCGTGATGCGCTCCGGGCAGAGCGGCAAGGTCATTCTCAACTGGGAGGAGCTGATCTAGCGATGCTGGGCGCGTATCAAGCATTTGTCGACTCGCAATTGGAGGAAATTCGCGGCGCGGGATTGTGGAAGCCGGAACGCGTGCTTCACTCGGCCCAACGCCCCAACGCGGAACTGCAAGGGGGCGACCCAGTTCTGGTGTTATGCGCTAACAATTACCTGGGCTTGGCCGACGATCCCCGGATTATCGCCGCCGCGCGCAACGCTCTGGACCGCTGGGGTTACGGCATGGCGTCCGTCCGTTTCATTTGCGGCACGCAGGAGCAGCACAAGGAACTGGAGCACGAAATCGCCCGCTTTCTGGGCGTGGAAGACACCATTCTTTATTCCTCCTGCTTCGACGCCAACGGCGGGCTATTCGAAACGCTGCTCGGGGCCGAAGACGCCGTCATCTCGGACGAACTGAATCACGCTTCGATCATCGACGGCATCCGGCTCTGCAAGGCGCAGCGCTTTCGCTACAAGAATCGCGACATGGCGGATCTAGAGGCTCAACTCAAGGCGGCGCAAGGTGCCCGGTTCCGCATGATCGCGACCGACGGCGTGTTTTCCATGGACGGTTACATCGCGCCGTTGCGGGAAATCTGCGACCTGGCCGACATGTATCACGCGATGGTGATGGTGGACGATTCGCATGCCGTGGGCTTCGTGGGGCCAACAGGCCGCGGCTCCCACGAACACGCCGGAGTCATGGGCCGCATCGATATCTTCACGGGTACGCTCGGAAAAGCGTTGGGCGGCGCCAGCGGCGGATACATCAGCGGCGCGAAATCTCTCATCGCTTTGTTGCGCCAGCGTTCGCGGCCATACCTGTTTTCCAACTCACTTCCCCCGACGATTGTTGCCGCGTCGCTCGAAGCGCTCAAGATTCTTACCGCGTCCAATGAGCTTCCCGCGCGGCTCCGCAAGAATACGGCTTTCTTCCGCAAACGAGTCACGGAGCTGGGCTTGCAGATTCTTCCCGGTGAGCATCCCATCATCCCTGTGATGGTCGGCGACGCTGCCAAAGCCGCACGCATGGCCGAATATCTGCTCGGCAAGGGCATTTACGTGATCGGCTTCTCGTATCCAGTAGTTCCGATGGGGAAAGCGCGCATTCGCACCCAGGTTTCTGCGGCGCATACAACCGAGCAGCTTGGATGGGCCGCGGAAATGTTCGCCGAGGCCGCCGCAAACGTGCAGTAGGCGGGCTTACTTTTTAAAACGCACAAATCCAAACGTCAGTTTTTTCTCCACACCATCGACGCGGTCCAGCCGCACGATGATCTGATCGCCGATAGAGAATTGCCTACGGTGTCGCACGCCCATGATCTTGCGGGCGTTCTCTTTGTACTCGAAATGGTCGCCCGGCAATGAATCGAGCGGGACCAATCCCTCGATGAACATGTCCTGTAACTCAACAAAGAAACCGAAACGCGTAGTCGAGATGATCAAGGCATCGAACTCATCGCCAACGCGGTCGATCATGAACTTGACCTTCTTCCACTCCACCAGTTCCCGTTCGGCCTCGGCGGCCCGGCGTTCGGCGTCCGACGATTGATCCGCAATCGCGTGCAGGTCGGCTTCATAGTGCTTGCTATCCAGATGCGCACCGAGAATGCGGTGAACGATCAGATCCGGATAACGGCGGATAGGCGACGTGAAGTGCGTGTAACTAGTGGCGGCAAGCGCGAAGTGTCCGACGTTCTGGTCGCTGTAGCGCGCCTGCTTGAGTGAGCGCAGCATCAAGTAGCTTAGGATGCGCTCCTCGGGTTTGCCCTCAATCTTGGCTACGAGTTTCTGGTAATTGCGCGAAGTGAGCAACGGGTTATCGAGCGCCACCACTTCAGCCTTGAATTTCTTCACCGGTGCTGCGCCCGGCGTCAGCGAGTAGCCGAACTGCGTGGCGATTTCCTCGAATTCAATCACTCGCTTGGGATCAGGGCGGTCGTGAATGCGGAAAATCATCGGCTCGCCGGCGGCTTCAATGTGTGCCGCAACTGCTTCATTGGCTGCCAGCATGAATTCCTCGATCAAACGGTGTGCAATATTGCGCGGCGCGCGCGTCACGGAAGTCATCGCGCCAAATTCGTCGAATTCAAGCAGCGGTTCGGGCAGATCGAAATCGATGGATCCGCGGCGCTGACGCTTCTTGTTCAACAACAGCGCCAGCTCTTGCATCATCTTGAAGCGCGGCACCAGTGCCTCGTAACGCACATTCAACTCTGGATCGCCTTCCAAGACCTTGTGCACCGCCGTGTACGTCATGCGCTCGGCACTGCGGATCACGCCGCGCGTGAAATCTTGCGCCACCACATCGCCGTGATTGTCGATTTCGAGCAGCGCGCTCATCACCAGGCGGTCTTCGTGGGGGCGCAGCGAGCACTGATCGGTGGACAGCTCCAGAGGCAGCATCGGTACCGCACGATCCGGAAAGTAAACACTCGTTCCGCGCAACAGCGCCTCTCGGTCGATGGGGCTCCCGGGGCGCACGTAGTAACTCACGTCGGCAATGTGAACGTGCAGCGCCCAGTGGCGGTTCGGCAACCGCTCCACCCACACCGCATCGTCGAAGTCGCGTGCCGTCTCGCCGTCGATGGTGACGATGTCGTATTCGCGAAAGTCGCGCCGCTTGGCGATTTCGTCTTCTGGAATCGGCCCGGGGATTGATCGCGCCTGGTCCAGGACGTCCTCGGGGAACTGATGTGGGATGTGGTGCGCGCGTATCAGGATCTCGACGTCAATTCCGAAGTCATCCGGCCGCCCGAGAACTTCCACGATGCGCCCCGCTGGCCGGTCACCGTGGTCGCCATAGTCGACGATTTCAGCCGTGACGACCATGCCGTCCAGGTCGGCTTCCGAATGTACTTCCACCGCGCGAGCGCCCACGCGGTTTACGGATACACCACCGGCCGGAATCGCCATCCCCTCCGGGATCTCAATCCACTGGCGGATGCGTTCGTCATGCGGAACCACGAAATTGCCGCGCCTGCGCACCCGGAACTCGCCCACGATGCTTTCGTGCGCGCGCTTGACCACTTCCACGATTTCGCCGTGCGCGCGCCCATCGCGCTCCATGCGCTTGATGCGGATGGCCACGCGGTCGCCGTGCATCCCCCGCTCCGCATCTTCTTTGCCCAGGTAGATGTCACCCTTCAAGCCGGGCACCGGCTCCTCCGGAGTCACGAACCCGTAGCCATCGCGATGCACGCTCAGCCGCCCGTGAATCAGGCGCGGCGTTTTCTTCTTCTGCGAGTGTCCCCTCTGCAGATGACCTTTGGGATGTGGCGGCACGATTCATTTTATAGTGAGAAGGCATATGGACCTGAAGACTGTCCGCCTCGCCATTCCCGAAAACGGCAACATCATCGTGGGACAAAGCCACTTCATCAAAACCGTCGAGGACCTCTACGAGGCCATCGTCAACACCGTGCCGCAGATGAAATTCGGCATCGCGTTCAACGAAGCCTCCGGCGCGTGTCTCATCCGTGTCGATGGCAACGATCCTGAGCTCGAAGGCATCGCTACGGAAAACGCTCAAGCCATCGCCGCCGGTCACACTTTCGTCATCGCCATGCGCGACGGCTACCCGATTAACATCCTGGGCCGCATCCGCGAAATTCCGGAAGTCTGCACCATCTTCTGTGCCACCGCGAATCCGGTGGAAGTCATCCTGGCGGAGACCGAGCAGGGGCGGGGAATTCTGGGCGTCATCGACGGCAGCTCACCCAAGGGAATCGAATCTACCAACGATCGCGAGTGGCGTCACGGACTGCTCCGCAAGATCGGCTACAAGCGGTAAACCTATTACTAAACCCAGCAAAAGGGCACTATTTCCCCTTTGACTCCCTCTCGGAATGGTGGCATACTACTGCCGTATTGGAGTGTCAGGTTTGAGTCTCCGTTCGCTTCTCGGTCCTACCGTTCCGTCCCGCCCGGTGTCTCTCTGCTGCAGTCTCCAGTTACAGGGAGGAGCGTAACGTGAAGAAGCTTTTTGTCGGGAACCTTCCGTATACAGCGAATGAGACGGATGTGCAGAATTTCTTTGCCGATCATGGAGTTACCGTCGATTCCATCACCGTCATGCGGGACCGCTTTACGGGCCAGGCCCGCGGCTTCGGATTCGCGGAAATCAACGACGATAATGCGGCGGCGCATGCCGTCGAGACGTGTCACGGCAAGGAACTGATGGGCCGCACTCTGGTGGTAAATGAGGCCCGTCCCATGGCCCCGCGCGAGGGCGGCGGTGGCGGCGGACGACCGCAGCGCCGCGAACGCTACTAGCATTCGCATTCTCCAAGTACTGAGCGCCGTGCCACGCACCGGTGTGGTGTGCCTCTATCATGAATGGGATGGCCATGGTTGGGATAGAACAGAAGGCACACTGGCTGGCCTCCGCGCGCGAAGCCATGCACATCGAAGGCGAGGCCGTGCTGGCCGCGTCGGAGCGCCTGGGGGCTAGCTTCCAAGATGCCGTTGAGTTGATCCTGGGCAAGCCAGGGAAAGTAGTGGTCACCGGGATGGGCAAGTCCGGCAACGTTGCCCGGATGATCGCCGCCACTCTGCAAAGCACCGGCGTTCCCGCCGTGTTTCTACACCCCGCCGAAGCAGGTCATGGAGATCTGGGTGTGTGCCAGGCCGGTGATTGCGTGCTCATGATCTCGAAGAGCGGGTCCACTGCGGAGCTTTTGGATCTGGTGGCGCCGCTGCGCGGATTCGACGTCCGCTTCATTGGCATCCTGGGAAATCTGCACTCGCCGCTGGCCGCCGAAATGGATGCGGTCCTGGATGCATCGGTGGCGCGGGAAGCCGACCCCGGAGGCTATACGCCCACGGCTAGCAGCATGGTTGCGCTCGCTTTGGGGCACGCGCTAGCGGTCGCGTTGATGGAGGCGCGCGGCTTCACTGCGGAACACTTCCATCGCTTTCACCCAGCCGGGCAGCTCGGCCACAATCTGCGGCTGCGCGTGCGCGACGTGATGCACGCGGGCGGTGAGGTTGCATGGGTGACAGCGGAAGATTCCCTAAAGCATGTAGTCATCGAAATGTCCCGACGCCCCTTGGGAGCGGCGTGCGTTGTGACCAATGATCGTCACCTGCTGGGTTTGATCACCGACGGAGATGTCCGCCGCGCCTTGCGGAATCACGACGACATTCGCCCGCTGCGAGCGTCCGAGGTCATGACGAATTCGCCGGTCCACATCGGGCCCGACGCGCTGGTGCATGATGCTTTGCGACTGATGGAAGATCGCCCCTCGCAGATCTACGTTCTGCCAGTTCTCGACGTGGAGACTCGTGTCTGCCTCGGCTTGCTCCGCTTGCACGATATCTATCAGTCCCATACGGTCGACTAGCGCCCTAAAGTCCGCAGCCCATTCAGCCGACGTATCGAGAATGAGAGGATTTTCCATGCGCAACTGGTCTGTGCTGTTACTGGCCTCTGTGGCGGCGTTTGCGGGCGCGGGCGGCGGTACGGCCGTCTATGTAATTGGGAACCTGGATGGCGTTTCGCCCGGTGCCGAAGGCATGCTGGTGCTGGAGCAGGATGAGGCGGTTTTCCGCTCCGGCAAGACCGTGTTGTCCATTCCCTATAGCGACATTCGCAGCGTGGAGTTGGGTACCAAAGTAATTCCAACCTCAATCCCCCTCTATAGAGTTTGGAAATTGCACAAGCGCTTCCTGGTAGAGCGCCCGATGCAACGGATGGTGAACTTTGAGTTCGTCGACAAAGACGGCAAAGAGCAGAGCATGACGCTGGAATTCGACGAGACCCTGGCCAACGAGACCTTGGTCGAGATCGAAATCCGCCAAGGCAAGCGGGTTGCCCCGCGCCGCGCCGTCAACGGCGACGCGTGGTGGGGCGATAGCGCGTGGAAAACGCAGCGCAATAACAACACCGTGAGTCCGGATTCCTTAGGAACTTCGTCTACGAAATAAGCCGCGCACCAGCGGTTCTCCGCGGTGTCTATGTTATTCTGAGACCGGCTCCACGCACTCATGCGTTTTCGCACTGCATCCGCTGTCGGCTTGCTGGGATTGGCCGCTCTTGGCGTGCTGTGGGCGCAAAAACCGTTCAAAGAATGGCCCGCCATCGAGTACTCGAATTTCCCCATCCCTCCCGACGCCAAAAAACCTGCTGAGTGGACCCGCGCGCGCTTGCGCTATCCCGACGTCACTGGTTACGGTCTGGCCGGCAGCGGCCGGTTCTTCGGCTTCGCCGGCTACTGGACCATGGACTACCCGCGTTCCGACCGCCACCTTCTAACTGGCGTGCGACGGTTGACGCGCATCGACGCGCGGTCGCTCGAACAGGTGGTGGAACTCGACGGCAGCGACGAGATCTACAACTGGCCCATTGCATACGCAGCCGAAGTGGGCCATTGGAACTTGCCGTTCGATGAGGCCGAGCAGTTGCGCGAGTATCTGTTGCGCGGCGGTTTCCTGATGGTGGATGACTTCCATGCCAGTCAGGAATGGTCCATCTTCATGGACAGCCTGCGGCGGGTTTTCCCCGACAGCTTTGTGGCGGACATTCCCAATAACGATCCCATCTTCCACACGGTTTACGATTCGAACGACCGGGTGCAGATTCCCGGTGCGCAATATCTCGAAACCGGTCGCACCTACGAGAGGGATGAAACGGGAAGGCCCGAGCACTGGCGCGCGGTGTACGACTCCAAGGGGCGGATTATGGTCGCGATCTGCCACAACATGGATTTGGGCGATGCCTGGGAGCATTCCGACAATCCCGAATACCCCGAGAAGTGGGCGTCACTGGCGTACCGCATCGGGATGAATTACTTCATCTACGATTTGACGCACTGATTGGGAACTCCGTTGAACTTCAGCGGTATGCATCTTTACGATCGAGGACGCGTTCGATCTTGAGGTAGTCGCCGTAATTTCGGAAGAAGACGCGGTGGTCCTGGGCGCGCAGGCGGATCAGCGGCGGAATGAGGCCCTTGAGTTGCTTGGTGGCGCCTTCGCCGGTGAGGACGTAGCGGCCCAGGGTCTTGAGAATCTGAATGGCGATTGGGCTGCTCAATCGCGCGGATGTCGGCCTTAGCCTGGCCGGTCCAGACGATGCGTTTGGCCACTACGGCTCGCGGCTCATCTTTTCCCAATCGGCCATGGTGAGACCGAACTCGGCGAGCACCTGCTCATGGGGAATGGGCTTGTTGTGCTTACTCCATTCGTCGGCCTCGGCAATGGCTTTTGCTTCGGCGGAGCTGAGAGTGTCGCCGTCTTCCGCGGGCGAAATCATGGTTTCGAGCAGATGCACCACGGCCGCGAGCTGGCCGGGGCCGAGGCGGTCGAGTAGTTCCACGGCGTGCTGTTTGTCGCTCATCGTCCATTCTCCTGATGCCGCATCGGCAGTAGGCCCAGTTCGTAACTCCGCTTCCATTCTACCGCCCCTTTTCCACTGCATCGAACGACGCAACTAAAGTCTCTTTCGGCAGTCGTCCGCGCGGAGTCGCTGTGCTATCCTGAAGCCGATCTTTAAGAGCTTGAATGCGTCTTCGCTCGCTTTTTCTGCTGTTTTTGTGCGCGATCACCGGATGGGGCGTGCTTAGGGCGCAACGGGCCTTCAAAGAGTACCCCGGTCAGGAATACGAAGACTTTCCCCTCCCGCCGGACTGGCAAAAACCCGCCGAATGGACGCGGGCGCGCCTGCGTTATCCGTCGTTTTCCATGGTGCACGGATTCCGCGATGGCTACCGCCGCTGGACCATCGATTATCCCCGCTCAGATCGCCATTTCTTGCAGGGCATCCGCCGTTTGACGCGGATCGACACCCGCTCGGTGGAGCAGGTGGTGGATCTCGATGGCGAAGACGAAGTCTATAACTGGCCTGACATGTACGCGGTGGAGATGGGTTACTGGAATCCGACGGACCAACAAGCGGCCCAATTGCGGGAATACCTGTTGCGTGGCGGCTTTCTGATGCTGGACGATTTTCACGGCACCATCGAGTGGAATAACTTCGCCGCCGGCATGAGCAAGGTCTTTCCAGACAGAGATATCGTCGATCTTGATAACAAAGACCCCATCTTCCACGTCTTATATGATCTAGACACTCGTTTTCAAGTTCCGGGATTGCAGTATCTATATACCAGGTCCATGTTCGAGTACGACGGGTTCCAGGCCAAGTGGCGTGGTGTCTATGACGACAAAGGAAGAGTGATGGTGGCCATCTGTCATAATATGGATCTCGGTGACGCCTGGGAGCATTCAGATAACCCGGTGTATCCCGAAAGGTTTGCAGCGCTCGCGTACCAGATTGCCGTGAATTATATGACGTATGATTTGACGCACTAAAGGCAGCCATGTTCGAACTGCTCTTCAAATATCCGCAGGCGGTGTTCTCTCGCGGCACAAACGATCTGGTGGGTTAGAGGCCGTTGTGGTTTTAGTTTTTGGCGATTTTG
>CAZDGT010000010.1:0-1661 GCA_964504905.1 uncultured Bordetella sp.
CGGTAAGGTTCTGTACATGCACGGACAGCGCCACACCGGCGATCTTCCGCGCAATACAGCCTGGTACTTCGACGCGAAGCGCTCCGGCGACAATATCGTCGAGCAGGCATGCCACATCCTCGACCTGTTCACCTGGACAGCGGACAAGAACCCGGTTCGCGCTATGGGTTCCGGTGGCATCAACCTCTACAAGGACATTCCGGCCGGCCGGACAACCATGGATAACTACAGCGTCATCTATGAATTTCCGGATGACGTTCGGGTGAACTTCAGCCACATTTACTTCGACCCTCCCGGCTTCTCTGGGATTAAAGAGCGGGTGTGGGGGGAGCGGGGCGCCATCGAACTGCCCACCGCCACCTGGTACGAAATCGACAAGAAGGGCGAGAACAAGCTGGAAGTCCCCGATATGGGGCAGACACCGGACTATTTGTCGCTCGCCGCATTCATCGAGAACACAAGGGGCAAGAAGACACCGCTCAACAACGCCGAGTCAGCCTACCGCTCAACTCTGGTCGCAATGATGGGCCGTAAGGCGATTTACGAGAAGCGCGTAGTCACCTGGGCGGAGATGATCGGGTAAGATCGGGCGCCTAAGTCTGGGCGCCCTCAAAGTATCCCTGTGCCAGTTCCGGCTTGGCTTCGAGCGCACGGCGCCAGCAGGCGCGCGCCTCCTCGCCCTGCCCCTGCGATTTCAGCGCGTGGCCAAGGTTAAGCAGGGCTTCCGCGAAGTTCGGTCTTTCATTCAGCGCTTCGCGGTACAGGCGAACAGCTTCATCGATGTGCCCGGAGCGCTGCAGCAGCAGCCCCGTGTTGTAGAAGAGCTCAGGCGAACGTTCGCCGAGATCAATCAGCGTCCCCTGCACTTGGAGGGCGCCGCTGAAATCCTTCCGCTCAATGGCAATCGCCGCAAGCCCGCGCAGTGCGTCCATCGATTGCGGCTCCTGCTCCAGCACGCGGCGAAAGACCTTCTCGGCCCCATCGTAGTCTCCGGATCGCCAGTAGGCCAGCCCCAGATTGACTAGCGCCTCGGGCCAGGCGGCCTTCTTCTGAAGGCATGCCTCGAACGCCTCAATCGCACCTCGAAAATCAGCGCGCTGCAGCCGCAGGTAGCCCAGCCGAAACCAGGCGTCCTCCCAATCGGAGTTCTTCGAAACCAGCTTGTAGTAAAGCTTCTCTGCCTCGTCTGTCTCACCCTGCTGTTCCAGTACGGCCGCGTAGTTGTACTGCACCTCGTGCGAGTCGGGAAGTAGCTTTTGGGCCTGTTCGTAGGCCTCCTGAGCGGCACGCAGGTCGCCCAGCTCCTGGCGCAGCATGCCGAGATTCCGATAGGCCGCACCCGAGTCCGGTTTGATCCGCACCGCCTGGCTGTATGCCTTGGCCGCCTGATCGGCGCGACCGGTCTTCTGATGCGCGACTCCGAGGTTGAACCACCGCTCGAAGTGATCGGGGGTGTACTCGACCAGCTTCTGGCAGAACTTCACCGCCGCTTCAAAGTCACCACCGGAAAAAGCACAGGTAGCCAGGCCTTCCACGGCCGTTTGTGAGTACGGGCGGATGGCGAGCAGGCGTTCGGAGTAGGAGCGCGTCATCTGGTCGTCCTTGGCCGCAATAGCGAGAGTCACCAGATTGACCAGCGATTCTTCCGATTCTGGATTCTT
>CAZDGT010000011.1:0-22261 GCA_964504905.1 uncultured Bordetella sp.
GTTCGCCAAAGAGACCGGCGAGAAATTGGCGGGGACCAGGGAGGCAGCGCTTGACGCGGTGATTCAATCCGCGGCGAATGGCGACAAGCTCGACTTCAAGGCGCTTAGTGAACAGGCCGCGCTGGAAAGTCGAGGAAGGCAGGCCACGCGCGCCATCGAAAGGCTGGTGGAGAGATTGATTCCGCTGGCGCAATGGACTCTGCTGCGCGAGGAATCGCACGCGGGGCTCACGCGGGCGCGGGCGCTTGAAGCCATCGCGCAGGAGCGAGCGGAAAAAGTGCTGGATCATCTGCGGGATGCTGTGGGCGAGGAGATGATTCTGCCGGTGGATATGTCCAAAGGTGTTTCGGGCGCTTTGCTGGCGCAGGCGGGGGAGCTAAAGAATCGCGCGCTGCAGCTTTCGACCAACGCAGACTCGCTCGAAAAGTCGCTGGGGAGATAAAGAACATGAACGCAAAGTTCGACGATTTAGTGCGCAGCCTGGATCCGCCAACATTGGAAGAGTTGCGGCGCTCGGTGGCGGCAGAGCTCGGGGGACGGCGTGAAGAGAACGCGATTCAGATTGAGCACATTCATCCGAAAATGAGCGCCGAGGCGCGAGAGGAAGCGGCGCGAGAGATCGGCCGGGTGCTGCGCGGGGAAGATCCGCATGCCTGATCTCAAAAAATACTGGCAGGACGTCCGGGCAATTGAGCAGAGCCTGCCGGTGGAAGTATGGCTGATGAGCCTGGAAAACCGGGCCCGAGGCCAAGTTTCTGGCTCCATGGCGGAGGTAGGGGCAGGCGCCGCAGCGAGACTGTTGCACGGCAAGTCACACCGGCTGGCAACCGAAGACGAAATTCAAAGGCACACAAGCCGTCAAGCGGAGATCGCGCGGCAGGTGTTCGAGCAGAGGTTACGCGACAAAGGGATCGCGATCATACCTGTAGAAAACCGCCAGAGACCAGCGTAGACAGCATCTCGGCGAAGGCGCGTGGCGGAGTATCCGGATGCAGCGCGCCATCCGCTTTGAGCCTATCGAGGAGTTCGGCCGCGGTTAGCGATCCGTCGGCGCAGGCGAGCAAGTGCGCGGTCCAAGCCTGTGCTGCCAAGTCACCCGCGAAGGGGAAATCAGTTTCGAGCACATACTTTTCCGGGACCCAGTTACCACCATCGAAGCTATGCTCGACGCGGAGGCGGATGCCGGGGACCGTCCGCGGACGCACGCCTAGAAGCCAGGACGGCTGACGAGACACGACAGCCGTTTCCCAATCGAACAGCCAGGAGTGTTCGGCAGGTCCAGTGCGTGGCCCGGTCTGCCTCCGCACGGTGAACACGGGCCGCTTTTCAGCGCGCCGCTGGATGGTTACCAATCCGTATACCAATGCCTCGACGTGCAAGCTCTCGAAAAACGAACGCCAATCGGCAATATCGGTTATCAAGCCTTTCTTGCCGATGACCGATTCGGCTGCCCATTCGCGGGGAGCCCGCGTGAGGCGGACGACTAGAGCAACGTCGAAATCATCCTCCGCGGGACCAAGCCATTCCCGAAGCCGATTTTCAAACGAAATTTCACGATCGCTGCCCATGGTGAGGGCGTAGAAGCGGCCACCGGGACGGAGGTAACGCGGTAGTCCTTCAATGATGCGCCGGACAATTTGTTCACCATCCTGACCGCCACTATCGAAGATGAGATTGGGGCGGTACACCGGGACATAAGGTGGATGGGCGACGATCCGGTCGAAGGTAAGATCCCCGGCGGGTTCGTAGAGATCGCCTTGCGCAGCCGTGCAATTCGCGATCCCATTCAGGCGCCGGTTGAACTCGGCGAACACAGTGGAGCGGGGGGTGATGTCGTAGGAATAGGCGTGTCCGGCGCCGTCCTGCGCAGCGAGCAGCGCGGCGATTCCCGTTCCGGCGCACAGATCGAGGAACGCATCGCATGAGCCCGGCTGAATCAGGTCCAAGAATAATTGAGTGTTGGGGACCATTGCCGGATAAACGAAGTCGTCCGGGGGGCGTTGCTGGGAGGCTTCGATGGGGCTAGGACGGTCGGAAACAATATAGAGGCCACGCAATGGGTGAAGCAGCACAGTTCCCGAAAGCAATTCAGGATTTGCCGTGAGAGGCACGATGAGTCCCAGTGCGGAGAACGCATCCAACGGCAAAGCCCGCAATCTCTCTCGTTCTACCGGCTCAGTTTCCAAGAACAGGCGGATCAGAAGATCCAGGACGTCGGAGCTTCCAGTCAGTGGCTGCGATTGCCTGCGGCGTTCCTTGGCCAATTGGAAATCCGAGATATTCTGTAGGCCCAGCCGCGAGCAGATGGCCAGCTCAGTGTACCCAGCGTCTGTGAGGGCCGAGCGGAGCCCGGCAAATTCAGCGTCGGTGCCCAGGTGCAAAGGGATGGGATGCGTTGAACTGTCAGGCACGCTCGGCGCTCCAGTGGCGGTCTGAGATCTGCGACACGCCCACATCCGATAAACCAGACTGATCCAGTATTTGCCGTACCTCTTCCACACTGAGCGCAGCGTGGAGCGAATCCGCGAAGAGCTTGCGTTGCAACGGACTCGAATGAGCCGCGTGTTTTTCGAGGATCTGCTCTAACGCGCATTCATTTTCTGGGCGGATCAGGTCGCGGATCAGAATGGGGGCTCCGGTGCGGGCGATGCGCGCGATTTCCCGAAACACGTCGCCGGGGTCTGGAATGTGATGGATCAGACTGTTCGACGTTACCATGCCAACCGACGCATCCGCGAAAGGCACTCGCTTGGCATCGGCGGCGACCAAATGAAGCCGGCTGGAAGAAACCCCATCGCGCACGCGGTTTCTGGCGGCGACTGCCAGCATCTCCGCAGACATTTCGAGCGCGCAAACTCGGGGAGTGCGGGGCAGGAGCGGACACATCGCCAGTGGAATTTTGGCGTTGCCTGAGCCGAGATCGGCGATGAGGGCGACGTTCGCTTCGCGGGCCAATTGAGCCGCCCGCTCGGCGAAGAGCTGGTCAGTGGCGCTGAAATCCATCTCATCGTATTCGCCGGCTTCAGCGGCGCCAGACATCACCTCGGGCTCAAGTACGCGTAGGAGCGGCATGTTGTTACACTTGTAGTTTCCGCTCAAAAGCTCTGTTATGCAATCGATCCAAGAACTCGTGGAGCGCGCGCTCGCCCAAATCGGCCAGGCGGATTCGCTAGCCATATTGGATCAGGCGAGAGTCCAATACGTAGGCAAGTCTGGGGAGTTAACCGCGCAGATGAAGTCACTTGGCAGCATGGCTCCGGAGGAGCGAAAACCCTTCGGGCAGGCTGTCAATGCAGCGAAAAACCAGATTGAGGAAGCGCTAGAACAGCGGCGTGTCGCGCTGCAGGAAACAGCGAAACCGGCCGGGCCGGATCTGGACGTCACGCTGCCGGGGCGGCGGCGGTGGCCGGGGCGAGTTCATCCCATCACGGCCACGGCGGAAACCATGAAGAAGATCCTGATGGGTCTGGGATTCTCTTACGACGACTATCCGGATATTGAAAGCGAATATTACAATTTCGATGCGCTCAATACGCCTGCCTGGCATCCGGCGCGCGACCTTCACGACACGTTTTACGTGGGTCAGGGCCAGTTGCTGCGTACGCACACTACCGCGTTTCAAGGGCGTGTGATGCGCGCCAGCGGAGGCCGCGTGCCAATCCGCGCGATGACCACCGGGCGGTGCTATCGCGCTGACGACATCGACGCTTCGCACTATCCGATTTTTCAGCAACTGGATGTTTTTGCGGTAGGTTCCAAACTGAGCATGTCGGATCTGCGCTGGACGCTCACTGAGCTGGCTAAGGGCTTGTTCGGACCGGAAGCCCAACTGCGTTTTCGCCCCAGTTATTTTCCGTTTACAACGCCCAGCGCGGAAGTGGACATCAGTTGCGTGGTGTGCCAGCAAAAAGGCTGTGCGTTGTGTTCGCGCACGGGATGGCTGGAGGTGCTGGGGAGCGGGATGGTGCGGCCCGAAGTGCTGAAAGCCGGTGGCATCGATCCTCAAAAGTACCAGGGATTCGCGTTCGGCATCGGCGTCGACCGCATTACTATGCTGCGGCACCAGATCAATGATATTCGCCTGCTCTACGACAACGAGGAAGCTTTCTTGCGCCAGTTCTGATGCAGGCTATTGAATCATGATCGTCAACACTGGATGGCTGCTGGATTATCTGTCGCCGCGAGTCCCTTTGTCGGACTTGCTCACCGCCTTGCCGCGTGTTGGTTTGGACGTGGAAGCGACGCACGTGCTGGAGCAGGAACTGAAGCCAGTGCGCGTGGGTTTCATTCGCAACAAGCGGGCGCTTGACGGAACCAGCGACAAGTTTGTCTGCGACGTGGAAGTCGCGGCAGGTGATGTGCGAAGCATCGTGGCGGCCTCCGCACACCCCTTGGAAGTGGGCTGGGGTGTGCCTGTTGCACTGGCTGGAAGCGAATTGCCCACGGGCGATTCGATCCATGAAGAACATTTCCACGGCGTGTTGTCGCAAGGCATGATTTGCCTGGACGGCGAGATGGGAATGACGGCGAAGGGAAGCGGGTTGCAAGTCTTTCACGACGAAGCTCTGCTCGGCAAGAGCTTGCCCGAGGTGATGCCGGTCACCGAAGCGCTGGTTCACATGAAGGTGTATCCGAATCGCCCGGATTGCTTGGGATTGATCGGTATCGCGCGGGAATTGGCTGCGCTCCTGGACCTGAAGCTCGTGTTGCCGCAAGCTCCGCAGCCTGCCGAGCTCACCGGTGCGGCTATGCCGGTTCAGGTGGTCGACCGTGCTTTGTGCACGCGCTATACCTGCCAGGTGATTTCAGGAGTGCGCGTCGAAAAATCTTCACCGTGGCTAGCTAGCCGATTGCTGGCAACGGGGTCGCGGCCCATCAATAATGTCGTCGATATCACGAACTTCGTGATGAAAGAGTGGGGCCAGCCGCTGCACGCATTCGATTTGCAGAACGTGCGCGAGAAGATCGCGGTGAGACGGTTCAAGAAGGGCGAGAGCCTGGGTTTGCTCGACGGACGCACTGTTGATGCGGCGGAAGAACGGCCCTTGGCGATCGCCGATGCCAAAGCGCCGCTGGCGCTCGCAGGCATTATGGGGGGCGAGTTTTCTGGGATCTCCGAATCTACTGTGGACGTGCTGCTGGAAGCGGCGCATTTCGAACCCACCAACATTCGCCTCACGAGCAGAAGGCTGGGCGTGAGCTCGGATTCGTCGTATCGTTTCGAGCGTGGTCTAGACCCCAATGAGACTTTGGAGGCGGCCCGCGACCGCGCCACTTCTCTGCTGTTTTCCGATGCTGGTGCGCAGGCGGCAGGTCCCGTGACGGATGTCTATCCGAAGCGTACCAAGCGCGCGGTGTTCGCATTACCGGCCGAACGAGTGAGCAGCTACCTGGGTATTCCGGTTACGCGGGAACAGGTGCGCTCAAGCCTCACGAAGCTGGGCTACGAAGTCTCGGAGAATCTGAAGCGTATTCATGTTCCGACGCGCCGCGTAGATGCAACCGATCCCGTGGTTCTAATCGAAGACGTGGCGCGCGTTATTGGCTACGAAGCCATCACTGACACGCCGAGCGCGGAGACTCCAACCGCGGGCCGCACCACGACGCTCGATTCGGCCCGGCAGAGCATCCGAAAACTCCTGGCCGGCAACGGGTTTCTGGAACTTCGCGGCGTGCCGCTGGAGCAGTTGGAAGACGACACAAGATTTTCGCAGCTTCCGGGCGATTCCATCACGCTTCAAAATCCGCTGAATTCAGATTTGGCGCGCGTGCGCCGGTCGTTAGTGCCGTTCCTGGTGAAAACCGCGGCACTGAATGCCCGGCGGCGAGCCACGACATTCCGCTATTTCGAGATCGACAAGATCTTTTCGCGAGTGGCGGGCGAACCGGTCGAACATTGGTCGCTCGGCATTTTGATGGGTGGATCGGCGACCGATGCGGATTGGTCCACGCGGCGCGAGACGGATTATTTCGATTTGAAGGGTGCTGTGGAATCCGTGCTGGAGGCGTTGCGGGTTCCACGGGTGTCTTTCGAAGTGGCGACGGACGCGATCGCTGGGTACGCGCCGGGAACGGTGGCGCGAATCTCCATCCGCGGAGAATCCGTTGGCGTCATGGGGCAGGTTGCGCCGGAGCTGCTGGCGGATCACAGAATACAGACGGCAGTGTTCGCGGCGGAGTTGTTCCTCGGCAAGCTGTTAGCGATGAAAAATGCGACCGCGGTGTATGAACCTTTGCCGCGCTTTCCCGGCGTATTTCGTGACCTTTCATTTGTGGTCAAGAAAGACGTGACCTATACGGTGATCGAGCACGCTATCGGGGCGGCTGCTGGGCCGCATCTGGAATCGGTGGAGTGCATCGATGTTTTCGCGGGCAAGGGAATCGGGAAAGACAGCCGCAGCGTGGCTGTATCGATGACGTTTCGAGCGACAGATCGCACGCTCTCATCAGAAGAGGTAGCCGCGTCGGTGGAGCAGGTGATTGCACGACTGGCGCACGACTTGGGCGCCGAACTGCGAAACCAGTAAGGGCAATCGGGGTGCTGAAACCGCCATAATGGAAACAGATTCATGACGGAGGCTCCCACTAAGAAGGCGCTGATTTGTGGCATCACGGGCCAAGACGGTTCCTACCTGACCGAATTGTTGATCGCCAAGGGATATCAGGTACACGGCATTATCCGACGCACCTCCACGTTTAACACTGACCGGCTGGATCACATGTACTCCGACCCGCACGAGGGGAGCGTTCCGCTGCAATTGCACTTCGGAGACCTGGCGAATGCCGCGCGTTTGCGGCACTTAATCGAACAAATTCAACCGGACGAACTCTATAACCTGGGTGCGCAATCTCATGTGCGCGTGAGTTTCGATCAGGCCGAGTACACGGCCGATATTGTCGCGACTGGCGCACTGCGATTGCTGGAAGCGTTCCGGGATTATGCGCTGCGCAGCGGGAAGAAGCCGCGCTATTATCAGGCCGGCTCCTCGGAAATGTTTGGTGCTTCCGCTCCGCCGCAGAATGAAGCGACGCCGTTTTATCCGCGAAGTCCCTACGCAGTGAGCAAAGTGGCGGCGCACTGGTACGGAGTGAATCAGCGCGAAGCGTACGGGCTCTTCATTTCAAACGGAATCTTGTTCAACCATGAGTCGCCACGCAGGGGGGAAACATTTGTCACGCGCAAGATCACGCGGGCGCTGGGCCGGATTAAGCTGGGGCTGCAAGACAAGCTCTACCTTGGCAATTTGGATGCACGGCGAGACTGGGGACACGCCGCCGACTATGTTCGCGCTATGTGGCTGATGCTGCAGCACAGTGAGCCCGGCGACTTCGTAGTGGCGACAGGCGGCAACTATTCGGTGCGCGATTTTCTGGAGCTCGCGGCCAGTTATGCCGGCGTGGACTGGACCAAGTGTGTCGAGAAAGACACCCGCTATTTCCGCCCAACCGAAGTCGATTCGTTACAGGGGGACGCCAGCAAGGCACGCCGCGTGCTGAGATGGGAGCCGGAAATCGGTTTCGACGAATTGGTGCGCAGCATGGTTGAGCACGATCTAGAGCTGGCGCGGCAGGAACTTACGCTGGTCCGGGCCGGGCATAAAGTAGCGCAGCGGGGTGGAGCGCATGGATAGCTGACCAAGGCCAAATTATTTATGACCGAACTTTCTTCCCTTACTCCTTCCAGCCGGATTTTCGTTGCCGGCCATCGTGGCCTCGTGGGCTCCGCGATTGTCCGCCAACTGGAGAAGAGCGGCTACCTGAATCTGGTCTTGGCGAAGCGCGACGAGGTGGATCTGCGCGATCAAGCGGCAGTCTCGCGTTTCTTCGCCCGGCAGCTTCCGGAATTCGTATTTCTCTCGGCGGCAAAGGTAGGTGGGATTCTAGCCAACGCGACGCGGCCGGCCGAATTTCTCTACGACAATCTGGCGATGCAGACCAACGTCATTCACGCAGCATGGCAAAACGGCGCGCAGAAGCTGGTATTCCTGGGCTCCTCCTGCGTCTACCCGCGACTGGGGCCTCAGCCCCTCAAGGAGGAGTATCTGCTTACGGGGCCGCTGGAGCCTACGAATGAAGCCTACGCTATCGCAAAAATTGCCGGCCTGAAACTGGCCGCTGCCTACCGGGAACAGTATGGATTCCCAGCGGTCACCCTGATGCCGACCAATTTGTACGGGCCGGGAGACAATTTCGATCTGGAAACGTCGCATGTATTGCCAGCTCTGATCCGCCGCTTCCATGAAGCCAAAATATGGAGGTCGCCTTCGGTGACACTGTGGGGAACTGGTACGCCGCGGCGCGAGTTTCTGCATGTGGACGATTTGGCGGCGGCCGCGTGCTACGTCATGGAGAATTATGCTGGCGGCGAGCCACTCGGGAACGTGCTTAACGTAGGGACGGGGGAGGACCTATCGATCCTGGAACTGGCGGAATTGGTTGCGCGCATCGTCGGGTATGACGGCCAGATACGGTTTGACTCTTCGCGGCCCAATGGCACGCCGCGCAAGTTGCTGGATGTTTCGCGTATCCAGTCCCTCGGTTGGCGCGCTCGCATTTCACTCGAGGAAGGAATCGCCTCCACCTATGATTGGTACTGCGCCAACACAGCCGCGACTGTGGCAGGATGAAGGTTCATGCCTGACTCCACTCGCCACGAGCGCCTATTGGCCGTTTTGAAAACCGTGACGGCACAACCCTTGCCGGCCGACGATGACGAATCGTTGTTCGAGAGCGGGTTGCTGGATTCCTTCGCTCTACCGGATCTGGTGGGCGCCCTGGAACAGGAATTTGCGATTAAAGTACCGGACCGCGATCTAAATCCGCGTAAGTTCGATTCCATCTCCCGGATAGAAACCTATCTAGAAGATCACGCAGGCTAAGCGAGAACGCGATGCCCGCCTATCTCCACGCATTCGGAATGCATCTGCCGGAGTGCGTAGTCACAAATGAGGAAATGGCCACGCGTATCGGGCGCACGGCGCAGTGGATTGAAGGTGCATCGGGCATTCGCGAGCGCCGCTGGGCCGAAGCCGAAACCAGTGTGGCGGACCTGGCTGTAGCGGCGGCAAGGGATTGCCTGGCGCGAGCCGGAATTGAGGCGTCCGCACTGGGTCTGATCATTGTAGCCAGTGGGAGCGCACGGCCGGGGTTTCCGGGACCCGCTGCTGAAGTGGCTGCGCAACTCGGGCTGGAAAACACGCCGGCTATGGATGTACCCATGGCGAGCGCGGGCTCGCTTTTCGGCATGGCGATGGCGGCCCAAATGGCCGGGCGCTTCGGCGATATTCTGGTGATCGGTGCGGAAAAAATGTCGGCCGTGATCGAAGCCGGTCCGCTGGATCCGAACACGGCTATGTTGTTCGGCGATGGCGCCGGGGCGGTTCTGATCAGTTCCCGGCCTGCGCGTTGGGCGATTCTCGACGCCGTGCTGCACAGTGACGGACAATACCGCAACGATCTGAAGTTCGATTGGTCCGCACCGCTGCACATGAACGGTTTGACCGTGATCCTGCAGGCTGCGCGGAAATTGCCTTCCGCCATTGAGGAAGTACTCAAGCGGCAAAATTTGGTTGCCAGCGACGCGGCGGCTTTCTTGCTGCACCAGGCAAACCAAAATCTCCTGATCCGCGTGGCCAAGGCGTTAGGTGTTCCCGCCGAGCGGTTGTTCACCAACGTAGCTCGTTACGGAAATACTTCGTCGGCATCTATGCTGATTGCCGCAGCCGAATGGTCGCAGGCGAATCCACCGGCGGGTCCTGTCGTCTTTTCCGCCTTCGGAGCGGGGTTCCACTGGGGCGCGTTGCTGGCGCGCAGTGTTTAGTCTTCGGCTGCCTTCGCGCGTTCTTCAGGCGAGCGCATTTTCGCCACCAGGTTCGTGGCGCGGAGCAGCGATTCGAAGGTGCCAGCGTCGGTCCACCAACCGTCGACAAACGAGTAGGTCATCGTGCCCTCGCGAATATAGGCATTGTTGACGTCGGTGATCTCAAGTTCCCCGCGTCGGCTAGGGACGAGTTTCTTAACCTTCTCAAACACCGTGCCATCGTACATGTAAATCCCCGTGACCGCGTAACTCGATTTTGGTTTCTTGGGCTTTTCCTCAATGCTGAGGATACGCCCGCCGTCCATCTCGGCCACGCCGAAACGCTCGGCGTCGGGAACTTCCTTGAGAAGAATACGCGCGCCGCGCTCCTGCTTTTCGAATGCTCGCGCTGCTTCCGCGATGGGTTTTTCGAGAATGTTATCGCCCAGAATCACGCAGATATTGTCGCCGTCGGCGAAGTGCTCGGCCAGCGCAAGGGCATCCGCGATGCCCCCCTCGCCTTCCTGGTAGGCGTAATTGAGATGCTTAAGCCCGAATTCCTTGCCATTGGCCAGCAGGCGCAGAAAATCGCCGGAATTGCGTCCCCCGGTTACCAACAGGATATCCTGGATTCCCGCGTCCACCAGCGTCTGGATAGGGTAGTAGATCATCGGCTTGTCGTAAATCGGCAGCAGATGTTTGTTGGTGATTTTGGTCAGCGGAAACAGGCGGCTTCCCGTGCCTCCCGCGAGTACGATGCCTTTCACGTTTGCGGTTCTCCTCTTCCTCTAGGAAGTTTTCGCTTTCGCAATAACATTTGCGTTGTGAATTTCCTGCAAGCTCCACACGCGGATGGGATCGCGTCGCCGGGAAACAATCGCCTCCACCGAGGCGCGCGCGCCGCTCATGGTGGTGATGCAGGGGACGCGGTAGGTGACCGCGTTTCTCCGGATGGCCTTTTCGTCAGTAAAGGCGTGTGCGCCGCTGGTTCCCGTATAAATGATGAGATCGAGTGAACCCGCCTTGAGAAGATCCACTGCGTTGGGACGCCCTTCGTTCACCTTGAAGACCGTTTTCGAAGGCACGCCCGCGGCCCGGATCCCCTCCGCCGTGCCCCGCGTGGCCGTTACTTCAAAGCCCAGCTCATGGAAGCGTTTGGCGAGCGCTACCGCCACTGGCTTATCGCGATCGTTCACGCTGATGAACACACGGCCCTTGTCAGGGAGCGGCGTTCCCGCACTCAATTGAGCCTTGGCGAATGCTTCACCGAAATTTTCTCCCACACCCATCACTTCGCCGGTGGACCGCATCTCCGGGCCCAGCGTAGGGTCGACACCGGGGAACTTATTGAACGGGAACACCGGTGATTTCACGAAATATTGCGGGACTGCCAGCACACCAGTCACGTCCGTGAAATCGGCAATTGTCTTGCCCAGCATTACGCCAACCGCGATTCGAGGAACAGCCACACCAGTCGCCTTACTCACGTAGGGTACGGTGCGCGATGCGCGCGGGTTCACTTCGAGAACGTATACCTTGCCATCTTTCACTGCATATTGCACATTCATCAGCCCGATGACAGTGAGAGCGCGCGCCAACTTTTCGGTGTAGGTTTTGATAGTGGCCAGCGTTTCCGGGGCGAGCGACGTCGGAGGCAGCACGCAACTGGAATCGCCTGAGTGCACGCCGGCTTCCTCGATGTGCTCCATGATGCCGGCAATCAGGACGGCGCCGGTTGAGTCCGCGATCGCGTCTACATCCACTTCGGTAGCGTCTTCGAGGAAACGATCGATTAGCACTGGGCGGCTTTGCGAAAAGGAAACCGCCTCCTGCATGTAGCGGCGCACGGTGTCCTCATCGTAGGCGATCACCATGGCTCGGCCGCCGAGCACGTAACTGGGGCGCACGAGAACCGGGAACCCGATGGACCGCGCCACCGCTACAGCCTCGTCTACATTTGTGGCGGAGCCGTTAGCGGGCGATGGAATCTTCAGGTCATCGAGCAGCTTGCCGAAGAGCTTGCGATCTTCGGCCAGATCGATGTTGGCAGGATCGGTACCGATGATCGGAATGCCAGCGGCCTTGAGTGGGAGCGCTAGCGTGAGAGGCGTCTGTCCGCCAAACTGCACGATCACTCCATCCGGCTTCTCGGTGTCGCAGATATTCAGCACTTCTTCGAGCGTGAGCGGCTCGAAGTATAGACGGTCACTGGTGTCGTAGTCGGTCGAAACCGTCTCCGGATTGCAGTTGACCATGATCGATTCGACACCGAACTCCTGCAGCGCGAACGACGCATGGCAGCAGCAGTAATCGAACTCGATACCTTGCCCGATGCGATTGGGGCCGCTGCCCAAAATCATTACTTTCTTGCGCGAAGAAACGTTTGCCTCGCACTCGGATTCGTAGCTCGAATAAAGGTACGGCGTGAAGCTCTCGAATTCGGCGGCGCAAGTATCCACGCGATTGAAGACCGCCTTTACACCTAACTCTTTGCGGCGGGCGCGCACTTCCAGCGGCGGAACCTGCCAGGCACGACCCAGGTAGCTATCGGAGATGCCGTCGCGCTTGGCGGTCAAAAACTGTTCCCGCGTGGCGGACGCGAGCGATCCCTTGGCCATTTCTTTTTCGAGATCCACCATCTCGCGTACTTGCCGCAGGAACCAGGGATCGATGGAGGTCAACTCGCGCACCTCCGCTTCCGTATAGCCGTTTTCGAAAGCGAAGCGGATGTAGCCCAGGCGATCCGGATTGGGCGTGATCAGGCGCGCCTCGATCAAATGTTCCTGAAAAACAGCGGCGCCGTCGGCTTTGCCGGTTTCGAGGCTCCGCATGCCTTTGCCCAACGCCTGTTTGAAGGTGCGCCCGATGGCCATGACTTCGCCGACACTCTTCATCTGCGTACCCAGCACGGGTTCCGCGCCGGGGAATTTCTCAAACTGCCAGCGCGGGATCTTCGCCACTACATAGTCGATGGTTGGCTCGAAGCAGGCTGGCGTCAGGCGAGTAATGTCATTCTTGATCTCATCCAGGCGATAACCTACGGCCAGTTTCGCGGCGATCTTGGCGATGGGGAATCCAGTGGCCTTCGACGCCAGCGCCGAACTGCGCGACACGCGCGGATTCATCTCGACGATGACCATGCGACCGGTCTTAGGATCGATGGCGAATTGGACGTTCGAACCGCCGGTATCTACACCTATCTCACGCAGGCAAGCCAGTGCCGCGTCGCGCATCATCTGATATTCGCGGTCCGTCAGCGTTTGTGCAGGAGCGACGGTGATGGAGTCGCCCGTATGCACGCCCATGGGATCGAAATTTTCAATGGAGCACACGATGATGGCGTTGTCCGCCTGATCGCGCATTACTTCGAGCTCGAACTCTTTCCAGCCGAGCACGCTCTCCTCGACCAGTACTTCATGCACGGGCGAGAGGTCGATGCCGCGCTCCAGAATTTCTTCGGCTTCTTCGCGGTTGTATGCGATGCCGCCGCCCGCGCCGCCCATAGTGAAACTGGGCCGCAGGATCACCGGATAGCCGATACGCGCGGCGAATTCCAGGCCCTTTTCGATCGAATTCACCAACTGCGATTGCGGCAGTTCGAGACCGATGCTGCGCATGGCATCTTTGAAGAGCAGCCGGTCTTCGGCCTTCTTGATGGAATCGATTTTGGCGCCGATAAGCTCCACCCCATACTTATCGAGGACGCCAGCTTCGGCTAAGGCGACCGCCAGATTCAGCCCGGTCTGTCCGCCGACAGTCGATAGCAGCGCGTCGGGACGCTCGCGACGGATGACCTCTTCGGCGTACGCGACACTGAGCGGCTCCACGTAAGTGCGGTCAGCCAAATTCGGATCCGTCATGATAGTGGCGGGATTTGAATTGATCAATACGACTTCGAAACCATCGGCCTTGAGCGCCTTGCACGCCTGCGCGCCGGAGTAGTCGAATTCGCAGGCTTGTCCGATGATGATGGGACCGCTGCCTACGATCAGGATGCGATGGATGTCGTTGCGGCGTGGCATTAGCTTCCCTGATCCATCAGTTTTACAAAATCGTTGAACAGATAATGCGAATCGTGCGGGCCGGGCGCGGCTTCAGGATGATATTGCACACAAAACACCGGGTGGCTGCGGTGCCGGAATCCTTCCAGCGTTTCGTCATTCAGATTAACGTGTGTAATTTCAAGCTCGTTTAGATTCAGCGAATCCCTGTCAACGGCGAATCCGTGGTTGTGCGACGTGATTTCGACTTTACCCGTGATCTGATTTAGCACGGGATGATTCGCGCCCCGGTGCCCGAATTTGAGTTTGTAGGTCTTGCCGCCTAGCGCGAGCCCCAAAACTTGGTGTCCGAGGCAGATGCCGAAGATGGGCACTTTACCCACCAACTTGCGAACCTGCTGAGCCTGGTGCGTGAGCGGCTCAGGATCGCCGGGCCCGTTGGATAAAAACACGCCATCGGGTTTGAGAGCGAGAACATCGTCAGCCGTAGTGCCTGCCGGAACCACCGTTACGCTGCAGCCGGAGTGCACCAGACGGCGCAATATGTTGCGCTTGATGCCGAAATCGTAGGCAACCACATGGTGGCGGATCTCAGCGTCGGCTCCTTCGCGATCCGAGGGCGAGCAGCGGACGAGGCCGTGCTTCCAGTCATAACTCTTCGCGGTGGAGACGCGCGTCGCCAGGTCCAGCCCAGCCATCGATGCGGAATTGCGGGCGCGTTCGACCAACGCTTGAGAATCTGGGATCGGGGACGATCCTGCCCACAGCACGCCGCGCATCACGCCGCGTGAGCGCAGATGGCGAACTAAGCGGCGGGTATCGATTTCGGAAATCACCGGCACGCCACTGTTGGTGAGGAATTGCTGCGCGGTTTCGTCGGAGCGCCAGTTGCTGGCGAGGGGAGAGAACTCACGCACCACCAAACCTTCGATGTGCGGCTTGGCGGCTTCGTTATCACCCTCATTCGAGCCGTAATTGCCGATCTGCGGATACGTCAACACCACGATTTGGCCGGAATAGGACGGATCCGTGAAGACTTCCTGGTAGCCCGTGATGGCGGTATTAAAAACGACCTCACCCGTTCGCTCGACGGGCGCACCAAAACTACTGCCCTCGAAGACCGTGCCGTCTTCCAGGGCGAGGACTGCTGAGTTCAATTGGGCTTATTCCTCCAGATTCGGGGGTAACTTCTATTGGAACACAGTGCGGGTGTTGGATGCAGCATTGAGGCGCCACGTGTCTGTTATCCTTCAATTGCGGTTGATCATGGCTACTATCGTTAAGGAACGAGATCCTCTGGTTGTGCCATTGACCATCCGGCGCCGCGCCGGGATTAAGCCAGGTGATCGCCTGAAATTCAAGGTCGCTCGTGGAGTGATCACAATCGTCAGCCGGTCTCGAATTGACTCCGGTGAGACTCCGGAACAGCGCCGAATCATTAACTCTCAATTGGCGGAAGGTTTAGAGGATATCCGTAATGGCCGCATTTCGCGGCCCTTCAATACGGTGGAAGAGATGCTGGCATCGCTAAAGGGCTCCTTGCCGAAGAGCCCCCGAAAGGCCGCTCGTACCGCGCATGCTTCCGGACGACGAAGACAGTAGTTCGCACGCCGAAAACGACTTAACCGATGCATGGCGGCGAGAAATTTCTCGCCGCCTTCGACAGATCGATTGTGGTGAGGTCCAACTCATTCCCTGGGAAGAAGTCGAGCTTAAGCTGTTGGCTAAGGTTCGTTCTTAGGCGAACACATGGCTCGGTTCGAGAACGCACGTCAGGCCAAGGAGTTTCTGATTTCACGAATAGCGGAGCAAGCGCAGCGGGTTGGCGAGCCGCTCTCTGAAATCGAGCGCAAGGAACTTTATTTCTCCGAATCCGGCTGGGCCCTGCCCGACATCATGGTCGTCAACGAGGCATTCGAGCGCGACTACGATCAAGACGTATATGAAAAGAAGATAAAGAAGTTGGTCCGCGAAGCTCGGAGCCGCGCCCGCAAAGAAACGCCAGAGGAAGTTAGGTCGTGGTCGGAGGCGATTCGTATTCTTCGCAAAGAAGACCATTATATTTCCGTGATGCTGGGACACCCCACCGCTCCGCGGCATCCCTTCATTGATTTGCTGAGAGCCGTCGGTACCGGCGTCGCGCTCACTGCGATTTTTGCATTTGTTTCTCTGTTTCTTGATACTCACTTCGAGATTATGAAGACAAGGGAGGGAAGGGCATTTGTCGAATGGTGGATTGCGGCTGGATTCGTCGGCATCAACCTGCTCCTATGGCTAATATTTGGCCGGGAGAAGGCGAGTGCACTGCTGGGCAGAGTCATTGACCCGCCACTTGGTCTCTTCATGCGTATCCTTGAGTGGAGTGGCATAGGGTCGAAATAGTCGCTATTCGCAGATCAGCCCTAAGATCCGCCGTCTCACAGCCACCCTGTACACTAATAGCATCCCCGTCCGATGATCTCTGAGGCCGCCACAGTCACTTTCGACGATTTGGAACTCGACTGCGGAGTCACGCTTGCGCCGGTGGATTGCGCCTACGAAACCTACGGGACGCTGAACGCCGCCAAGAGCAACGCCATCCTGGTCACGCACGCGTTTTCGGGCGATGCGCACGCTGGGGGCGAGGGCGGCTGGTGGTCCAACATGATCGGACCAGGCAAGGGTTTTGACACCGATCAATATTTCGTTATCTGCACGAATGTGTTGGGAGGTTGCCGGGGCACCACGGGGCCGGGCTCGGTCAATCCAGCCACCGGCTGTCCCTGGGGTATGGCGTTTCCAGCGATCACCGTCGCCGACATGGTCCGCCTCCAAAAGAAGCTGATCGACCATCTGGGTATACAACAGCTGCTGGCAGTTGCCGGTGGTTCCATGGGCGGAATGCAGGCGCTGGAGTGGGCCGTCGCTTATCCGCACAATGTGCTCGCCGCCCTGCCAATCGCCACCACTGCGCGCCACAGTGCGCAGCAGATCGCTTTTAATGAGGTGGGCCGTCAGGCGATCATGGCCGACCCCGACTGGAACAGCGGAAATTACTATGACCGCCGTCCGCCCGCGCGCGGACTGGCCGTGGCTCGGATGGTGGGCCACATTACTTATATGAGTGACGAGAGCATGCGCGAAAAATTCGGCCGCCGCTTGCGCTCTTCCGATGAATTCGAGGTCGAGAGCTATCTAAAATATCGCGGTTACAAGTTTGTCGACCGCTTCGACGCTAATTCTTATCTCTACATTACGCGCGCCATGGATACCTACGACCTGACGCAACGCGGAGCGCTGTCCTCATTGTTTGAAAACATCGAGACGCGCTTTCTGGTGATCAGCTTTACGTCGGATTGGCTGTATCCCAGCTACCAGTCGCTCGAAATCGTCAGCGCACTGCGCAGCCGCAACTGCGATGTGGCCTACGTGAATCTAGCAGCGGTCTATGGCCACGATTCCTTTCTGGTGGAAGTGAAAGAGCAAACCGAAATCATTCGCGGTTTCCTGGCGAGCACCTTCCGGGAGGCGGCTGTTGGGAGTTCGTGAAATCTACGGGCGCAGCGACTACGCCATCATCGGCGAGCTGATCGAACCCGGTACGCGTGTGCTCGATTTGGGCTGTGGCGAAGGCCTGCTGCTGGCGTGGCTAAAGGAACATAAACAGGTGAACGCCAGGGGTGTCGAGATGGTCGGCGCCAGTGTTCAGAAAGCCATCGCGCGCGGGGTGTCGGTTTATCAGGGTGACCTTGAGTCCGCGCTTGAAGACTATCCTGACCGCGCCTTCGACTACGTAGTTCTCAGCCAGACCCTGCAGGAAACCCGTCATCCGATGAAAGTGCTGGAGAGCATGCTGCGGATCGGCCGCCACGCCATTGTGGCCTTTCCAAACTTCGGACATTGGAGCGTGCGCTGGGCGCACTTGTGGACCGGTGGGGCTCCCAAGACAGAACTATTCCCGCACGAGTGGTACGATTCGCCCAACATTCACTTCCTCACTGTGTTCGACTTCGAGATGCTGGCGCAAAAGCAGCGCTGGCGCATCGAGCGCAGAATTTTTCTCGCCGGCGGGAAACAGGTGAGAGTGGTTCCGAATCTCATGGCGGAAGTCGCTGTGTTTTTGTTTTCGGCGTCGCAATGACTCTCAGCGGAGGCGCCGGCAAGCGGCTGGATCACTTTCTGCAAGAGCAGCTGCCACAATTCAGCCGGTCGCGCCTGCAAAGCTGGATCAAGGAAGGCTTGGTTTTGGTCAATGGCGTTGCGACCAAGGCCTCACTGGTGTTGCACGGAGGCGAATCCATCGAAATCACGCCCGCCGATCCTGCGCCGCTGCTAGCTGCACCCGAAGATCTGCCGCTCGAAATCCTGTACCAAGACCCTGCGGTGATTGCAATCAACAAGCCGGCTGGGCTAGTAGTCCACGCTGGCGCGGGAGCGCACTCGGGAACACTCGTAAACCGCCTGGTGCATCACTTTTCGACCCTCTCGCAGGTCGGCGGAGAGCTGCGCCCCGGCATCGTGCATCGCCTGGATAAGGGTACTAGCGGCGTTCTTCTGGTGGCTCGCAATGACGCGGCGCATCGGGCTTTGGCAGCGCAGTTTGCCGGCCGCACCGTCGAGAAAACCTATCTAGCGCTGGTGCATGGTCATGTCCGCAATGAGCAAGGACGCGTGGCGACTCCAATCGCGCGCGACCCGGTTCGCCGGATCCGCATGACCACCAAGTTAGGCACGGGCCGCTCCGCGCTCACCGAATATCGCGTGCTCCGTCGTTTCGAAAAGTTCACATATTTGGAAGTGCGCATCGGCACTGGACGCACGCACCAGATCCGCGTGCATCTATCGAGCGTTGGGCATCCTGTTGCCGGCGATAAGGTGTATGGCGCCCCTGCCGCCGCAAGAATGTTTCTACATGCCTGGCGGATCGTATTCTCCACTCCGGCGACTGACCAGCGGGTGACCGTGGAAGCGCCACTGCCAGTAGACTTGGCCGGCTGGCTGGCTACTCTATAATTAGGAGTGCTGATATGAAGTACTATTTGGCCACCGTGCTGTGCTTTGCGCTTCAACTTGAGGCGCAAGCTCCGCCGAAACAAGTCGCGCCTGCTAAACAGGTTCCGCTGGATGAAGATCCCGCCTCCCGCATTACGCTAGATGTCACTCGCGTGAACATGCTGTTCACCGTTTCCGACAAAAAGGGCCGCTTCGTCACGGATCTCAATAAGGATGAATTCGAAATTTTCGAATCTAAGAAGCCGCAGGGTATTCTCGAGTTCACCGCCGAGTCCGGTTTGCCACTCCGTATCGGTATCCTGGTCGATACCAGCAACAGCATCCGCGACCGTTTCCGCTTCCAGCAGGATGCCGCCACTGACTTTGTGAATACCGTGGTGCGCCAGGGCCAGGATAAGGTCATGGTGGTGAGTTTCGACAGTAACGCCGAACTGGTTTCCGATCTGACGGATTCGATCGACCAACTTTCCAAGGCGATCCATAGTTTGCGCCCCGGGGGCGGAACCGCGCTCTATGACGCCATTTACTTCGCGTGTAAAGAAAGGCTGATGGGCGATCAGCCGCGCGACAAGTTCCGCCGCGCCATCGTCATGCTGAGCGACGGCGAAGACAACGACAGCCGGTATTCACGCGAGCAGGCACTCGAGATGGCGCACAAAGCCGACGTGGTGATTTACAGCATATCCACCAACATTTCGCGGATTCCGACGGACGGCGATAAAGTTTTGCGGTACTTCGCGGAAGAAACCGGCGGGCTAGCATTCTTCCCCTTCAAATCGCAGGACCTCGCGCAGTCTTTCGAAAATATCGCCAATGAGCTGCGCCACCAATACAACGTGTTCTACCGTCCGGAGCCTCTTAAAGCGGACGGGCTGTATCATTCGGTCGATATCCGGGTGAGGGGCCGCAAAGACTTAATCGTTCGCGCCCGCCACGGTTACTACGCGCCGAAACTTTGACGCGACGCCTACATGAGAATTCTGATCCACTGGTTCATCACTAGCGTTGCGCTGGTTGTGGCCGCGTGGCTAGTACCCGGAATTCGCGTCGAACGGGAGGCTTGGACGGTATTTGCCGCGATGGCCATCATTCTTGGCTTGGTTAACGCTTTCGTCAGGCCACTCCTGAAATTCTTATCTTGCCCGCTTATCGTGCTCACGCTGGGATTATTTGTACTCGTGATCAATGGGATCACACTATGGCTGGCAGCGGCCATAGCTGTCCGCTATTTTCACGTTGGTTTCTACGTGGACGGCTTTATCCCGGCGTTCCTCGGTGCGCTGATTGTAAGCATCGTATCCGTCATTCTCACTGCAATACTCGCGCCAAAGCGCTCCCCAGGTCAGGACTAGCGGCCGCTCAAAAGATCAGCTTCAGTCCCAGTTGGATTTGCCGTGATGTGGTGGCCGTAAGGCTGATGAATCCGGCCGATGAATTCACGCCGGCGCCCGAGAATACTACCGCGTTCGGTGTCCCATAATTCGCACGATTCAGCAGGTTGAAGGCTTCGGCCCGGAACTGCAGGTTGACTCGTTCGCTGATCGCGGTGTTCTTAAACACAGAGAGATCCATGGTAGCTAACCCGGGCCCGTGATACACCCCGCGGCCTAGGGTTCCCCAGGTACCGGCAGGAGGAAGAAGGAAAGCAGCCGGATTGAACCACTGATTTGGATTCCCCGTGACTACGGGTCCAGTGAATGCGGGATTCAACGTAGGACGGTCCGGGTTACGGGTATCGCCGTCGCCTGAGCGGTTGGAGCCCACGGTAGGCGTGAAGGGGAACCCGCTCAACAGCGTAGTGATGGCATTTAGCTGCCATCCGCCCACGATACGATTGCCTACCGTGCCGGCACCCGCCATCCAGCGTTTGCCCTTGCCAAAGGGCAGCTCATAATGGGCGGATATCGTGGCTTGGTGTGTAACGTTTAAAGCCGAAGGACCCCAGTCTCTGCGCAGGTTGTTACGATCCATAATCATCTGCGATTGATTGTTGGACTGCGCTCCGGTAAGCCCCGAATTCATGTCGAGATTCTTCGACCAGGTATAGTTGAAACGGAATTGCAACCCTTGGCTGAGACGCCGCACCAGGTCGGTCTGCAAGGCGTTGTAGCTGGTGTTCCCCTGGGTATACCAAAAGAAACCGGCGCCCACGGAAGGATTCGGCCGCACGCCTACCGGAATGTATTGCGACCCTTGCGCTACGGTGGTGCGAGCGGCGCCGCTTCCACCCGCCGTGCATCCCGCCGCGTTCGCGCAGATTGCTGCGGGGATGGTGTTGGGATCCAGGCTTAGCAAGCCATGGTATCCATGCGACCCCACATAGGCAACGCGCAAAACGGTGTTGGAGCTCAAATGCTGCTCAATCGTCAGGTTCCATTCTTGGACCGTCGGGGTTTTTGCGTCGGCCTGTATGCCTTGAGGTGCAAAAACGGAGCAACCGGCGATCGGCACGTTAGGGCCGCCGGTGCAGGATGCCGGGGGCTGAACGCCTGGAGTAATGGGAACAATGGAGGAAAGCGCCCCGACATACTGTGCCGAGCCGTTATAAGGGGGCAGCGAATTGAGCAGGAAGGCGAGGTTGTCGATCAATGAATAGTATGTTCCGAACCCCGCACGGATTGCCGTGTTGCCATTGCCAAACGGATCCCACGCGATCGCGACTCTGGGGCCAAACAGTTTTCTTGCGTTGTTCTTGCTGTAAACGGAGTTGCCGATAACCGGATTGGTCATCAGAATGCCGTTGGGGTTGGTCAAATAGTTGGCCGCACGGCCCGAGGCCTCATTCCAGCCATCCGTGAACTCATGGCGGATGCCCGCGCGAAGGGTCAGATTTGGACGCAGCTTGATGGAGTCTTCCACATACCATGCGCCCATCAAGCTCCTCCAGCCCAGCGGAGAAGGGTTGGGCAGGACTTGGAATGTTGTGACGGTGCCTTGCAGGAAAGTAGTTAGCGTGGCGAAATTGGCCACTCCAGTTCGCCGCGAGCCGGTGTCTTCGTTGTCGCGAAGACGCTGGAACCAAAGGCCGGCGCTAATCTGATGCCTGCCTTTTACGATTTGAACACCATCGCTAAAGGTGAATATGTTGCGACGATTGGAAACTCCCGCGGCATTATTGGGGCCTGCCGCCGTCAGGGCCGCGATACCAGTGGTAGTAGTTCCGCCGCCGATGATGATACCGCCGGGACCTGCGCCAGTGACAAACGACAGGCTTGGCGATATTGGCACGAACGAGACAGAACCCAAACCAAACCCGGCGCGCGAGAATCCTGCGGTGAAGGTGTTCAGGATGTTCGGCGAAAAAATGTGGGTTTCCTGCGCGCTAAGCACCTGACTGCGCAGCGCCACTGCCGATCCGAACAACGGATCCGACTGCGGAATGACGCTATTGCCGTCATCGATGGTGTAAGCGCCGAAAAAAGAATCCCGGGAGCTAAGATTATAATCCCCACGCAGCGTGCCAAAATTT
>CAZDGT010000012.1:0-1841 GCA_964504905.1 uncultured Bordetella sp.
AACCTTTATTCGGGGGTTCGATTCCCCCCCGCGCCTCCAAAATTCGTTCAGATTCATCCGCTAGCAAAACATTCTCCTTCGCGCGACACTAACCTAGGTGCCTGCACCAGCTCCCATCATCAAACGCGCTCCGCAGGTGAGCGTCATCGCGGGTCATCGAGCACTGGCGCGCCAGATGCTCGACGAATACGATAACGCGCAACGCGAAAGCGCTACGGCAGTGTGGGAATCGCCCGACATCCTTACTTACAACGGCTGGCTCGAGCGCCTTTGGCGCGATTGCGCTGCGCAGGATCCGCTGGGCACTCCACTTTTGCTCAACCGTCCGCAAGAAGAAATACTTTGGCAGGAGGCGATCGAACGAACTCTCCCTCCGGGACCGCGGCCGCTGGATATTTCTGCCCTAGCGTCGGCCGCTGCGTCTGCCTGGGACCTGGTTCACCATTGGGATCTCTCACGGCAGGAAATCTCCATGCACGCCCCGTTGGACGACGCGGCGGCTTTTATTACCTGGATGGAAGCGGTTGAAAAACGCCTGGAGGCGAATCGCTGGATCACGCGCAGCGAATTACCCCGCGATATCGCCACTCGCATCCGCACGAAGAAGTTTGCTGCTCCGCCCGAAGTCCAATATTTCGGAATGCTCGATCTCTCTCCCGCTACCCAACGTCTACTGGAACTTTGTGGTGCGATAGCGGGAATGAGGCCCGCGGCGACGAATGCATCTTGGACCCGCGCTGCTTTTCATGATGCGCAAGAAGAGCTACGCCACGCCGCGTCTTGGGCTCATGAGCAGTTAACCCGCTCCCCCAAAGCACGAATCGGAATCGCCGTACGGGGGATCGCAGGCAAAGCGGGTGTGATCGAGCGGATTTTCGACGACATTCTACATCCTGCTCTATCCTTCTCGAATTCCGGCGGACCGCGCTCGTTTGCGATCGCTTACCCGGTATTTGCGGCAGAGATTCCGGTGATTTCCAGTGCACTGCTGGTTCTTGGGCTGGTGAATGGGTTGACGCTGGCGGAAGCCGGCCGTCTGCTGCGGGCGCCTTTTCTGAAGGTTGACCGGGTTCGCGCCGCGTCGGCGGATGTGCAGCTTCGCCGCGATGGTGCGCAGGGATTCTCCATTGCTTTTGAGGGGCTCGCCGCGCTGTTCCCGCGATTGACTCAAGAATCGCGGCGATGGCCCAACGGCCAGAAAACCCGGCCTAGCGAATGGACTAACCGGTTTTCGCGTCTTCTTAGCGCGGCGGGCTGGCCGGGGCATCGCGAACTGACGCAGTTGGAACAACAGCACATTGAGCATTGGAAGGACTTGCTCAGTCTGCTGGCCGGGCTCGATCGCGTGCTCGGCAAGATTACTTATGGGGAAGCATTAGCCCGGCTCACACGGATTGCGTGTACCACCGGATTTTCACCGCGTATCGGCTACGTCGCTCCCATTCAAATTTTGGACCTCACCGATGCTGTGGGATGCCGATTCGATGCGTTGTGGATCGCCGGCCTCGATCACGCCAATTGGCCCGCACCGGCAAGGCCCAATCCGTTTTTGCCCTCGCTTCTGCAGAGGGTGAACCGCCTACCGCATAGTTCGGCAAACGAGGAATGGGCCGTCGCGCAGAAAGTCATGCAGGATCTTTTGGTCGCCGCTCCTACCGGTGTAGTGAGCCATGCCTGTTTCTCCGCGGAGGAACCCTTTGAGCCTAGCCCACTCGTTCAGTCGCTACCTGGCTGCGAAGAAACTAAAGCTGGAGAAACCGTTACCTCGCGCATCTTCGCCACTCCGCCGGCGATGGTCCCCGCCCCTCCGGATCAAGCTACACCCTTGCCCGCTGGAACAG
>CAZDGT010000013.1:0-1629 GCA_964504905.1 uncultured Bordetella sp.
ATCGGGCAGTCCCCTTGCAGTTACGCAGGCCACCAATCTCAACGCTTTTGCCGGGTTCGGCATTCAACGGCCCAATCTGATCACGGATCCCGATCTTCCCTCAGACCAACGGACCACGGCGCGCTACTTCAATACGGCTGCCTTCACACAGGCTCCGCAATTCACGTTGGGCAGCAGTTCACGCAATCCCGTATCCGGGCCGGGCTACCGCGTGGCGGATGTCATGATCGGCAAAATTTTCGTGGTTACCGAGCGCTTGCGCACCGAGTTTCGCGCGGAGGCGTTTAACGTGACCAACACGCCGCCGCTGGGAAATCCCAACGTGAGTTTTGGAAACGCCGCCTTCGGTTCCATCACTACAGCGCTCGACCCGCGCGTTTTTGAATTCATTCTTAAACTGCATTTTTGACGCTAAACTGATAGGGCGAGGTTGTTGTTATGTATACGCGACGCTTTTTGGTTTGCGGACTGCTGGCGGCGGGTTTTGTCGTAGCGCAAGAAGCGCCAAACACGCTACAGATCACGGGCGCGGTTAAACAGGCGTTGACATTATCGGCGGAGGACCTGGCTAAGATGCCTCGCGCGAGCGTACGCACCACCAACAATGGCATGGAGACGGTGTATGAGGGCGTGTGGCTGCACGAAGTCCTCAAGAAGGCCGGTGTACCGCAGGGCGGCGAACTACGCGGCAAGGCGCTTGCAGGTTACGTGCTGGCCGAGGCGCAGGACGGCTATCAGGTGGTGTTTTCGCTGGGCGAACTGGATCCTTCATTAATCGACAATGAGATCCTGGTTGCGGATAGCGCCAACGGCAAGGCTCTGTTTGGAGCGCAGGGGCGTTTCCGGCTCGTAGCGCCAAAAGACAAGCCTGGCGCGCGGTCGGTGCGGATGCTGACCAAGATCGAAGTGGTCCAACTGAGGAAATAGTGAAAACAAGAGTTCAAAACCGCCTGGCACAGCTCCGCCAGAGCAGGGGAGTTGGGGCGTCCGATCTTGCGCGCCGCGTTAACGTCAGCCGGCAGACTATTTACGCCATTGAAGCAGGAACTTACGTACCGAACACGGAAGTTGCGTTGAATTTGGCGCGCGAGTTGGAAGTCACGGTCGACGATCTGTTCGCGCTTCAAGAAGGCCCGCCGAGAGCGGCGGAATCGGTGACTTCCGAGGTCTTGAGCAACACCACCCCGATGAAAAGCCAGCCGGTCCGTGTGT
Organism: uncultured Bordetella sp.; assembly: GCA_964504905.1. GTDB lineage: Bacteria > Acidobacteriota > Terriglobia > Bryobacterales > Bryobacteraceae > Palsa-187. The sequence goes on from CAZDGT010000013.1 coordinate 1,213, forward strand.
GCCAGATTGGATCGCGCTGGGTGAGCGTGCCGGTGAGCGCGGCGCCCTATTACCTGCCGGAAGCGGACGGCATCATCAAGGGCTCCGGGCGCACACCGGGGCGTGCGGATGTTCTGGTTTTCGCGAAAGAAGAAGCCGCGCAAAAGCGTCTGGTGCTGGCTGGTTGCGATCCCGCTACCGCGCTTCTCTCGCGCATGGTGGAGCGGGCAAGCGGAGTGGAAATCGTGTCCGCAGCCGCTTCGAGCAAACTTGCTCTCACTTGGCTAAGCCAAGGAAAAGTGCATATTGCGGGATCCCATTTGGAAGATCCCAAGACCGGTGAGTTCAATCTCCCGTTCATCCGCAAACATTTTCCTGACGAAGATTTCACTGTGGTCACGTTTGCCCGATGGGAAGAAGGGCTGGTGGTGGCACCAG
>CAZDGT010000014.1:0-14947 GCA_964504905.1 uncultured Bordetella sp.
CCCGCTCACAACCCTGAGCAGAGGCAGGCTGCCAGTGCGCTGGGAAGGCGATCCCTTTTCGTCCGATAGTCCTTCCCCTGCCGCGGCCCGCGACGCGCTGGAGGCCTTCGCCACCGGGAACTCCATTTGGGTAACGCACACCGCGGCGAATGAGATGATCGCCGGCGCCAACGCTCGGCTAGACAAAATGGCCGCCGCCGACGGTTACCACAAAATCGAACTGGGCCAAGTAAGCGACAGCAACCAGCGGACGATCTTTGAAGTGTTCCGGATCGTGCCTGGCTCCGGAGTTGTATTGCACGCCGCCCGTAAAACACAAAAGGCCGGGCCTTACGGCCCGGCCTCGCTAACATCAGCGCATCTGATGACTCAAGCGACCTTCTGCGCCTTATAACGGGACATCATTTCGTTAATCTGGTCCTTGGCTCGAAGCTTGAGCTTTTTGATACGATGCTCTTCCACCTCGTCCTCTGGGGTCACGTGAGGTTTCGCTTCTATGGCATCCAGCAGCCGGTCATACTCGGCGTGCTGGGCGACCAACTGGCGGAACTCCTCGCTGGTCGCCATCAAATGCGCTTTTAATTCTGTCTGTGCTTGCTCCATCGAACGCCCTCCTAGTAGGGTTAAAGTACTTCGGCGCACCATGACAATATCATGAAACAAACTGCATGACAATAGCCGGTTCGGCCGGATCGCGATAGTACGATTCCCTCCTTCCCGCCACCCGGAAACCCGCGCTTTCGTACAGCCGGATGGCATGGGAATTGGACTCGCGAACCTCCAGAAACCACTGATTTTTGCCTCTTTTCAACTCCGCTTCTAGCAAGGCGCGGGCCACTCCGCGGCGGCGCTCGGAAGGGTCCACAGCCAGGTTGAGAATCTCGCGTTCGCCAGGGGCGGTTTGCCGCGCCACCAGGAAACCCAGTACGTGAGGATCTGCCGCCACCAGGCATTCATAGCTGAGATACATCCCTGGCTCCCACTGCGAGGCTTGTGGCGAAAAAGCTTGAATCGCTACAATGGCCTCCAGATCTTCCGCTGTAGCCGCGCGCACCGTCATCGCGTCGTTACTCGGAGAGCAATAATTCCCATGAGAGGCATCACGGACAGTGATACGCAGACTACTGGGAATCCGAAGTGATCCACCATCGAACCGATCAGCGGTGAGAGCACGGTCTGCATCAATCCATACGAGGAAGTCAGGATTGCCACGGCGAAGGCCGCATGGCGCGCTCCGAAAAAGTCGATCGGCATGGCATAGATGTTGGTCGAGATCGCCAGGCACCAGAAAAAGCTGAAACTGATCAGCGCCGCCGCCAGCGCCGGCGAGGGCATCAGCGGCACTGCCGCCGTGAGCAACAGCGCGCTTGCGGCCAGCCAGCAAATGCGCAACCGTGCCCCTAATACTTCCGTTCCCGAGCGAATTGCCCGGAACGCCAGCGCTCCGCCCGCGAAACCGCCCAGCGTCGCAAACACCGGAGGAATCCACGCGAAGTGTTCATTGGCCTGGATCTCGGTTAGATGATGCTCCTCCACAAAATACAGCGTGGTCCAGTTGGTCCAGAGGGTGTAAAGCGTCATCACCAGCGCGTTGGCGACGGCGAGTCCCCAAATGCGGCGGTCCTTCAGGATTTCTGAAATGCCGCCGGTGACCGTGGAGCGCTCCGCCAGCGGAGCCGGAATTTTCTTCGCCGTAAACCACCACAGCGGAATCCATGCGAATCCCAGCGCTCCGCACACCACGAACACGCTGCGCCACCCATAAACCGGAGCGATCAGCGCCACCATCAGCGGCGCGGCGATACTGCCGATGGTGATACCCACTTGCGTCATTGCGGTGCCAAAAGCAAATTCGCGAGGCTGCAGGTACAGGCCATTCGCTTTGCCGCCGCACGGAATGCCCGCCGCTTCGCCGATTCCCAACAGCGTGCGCGCCGCGAGCAGCCCTCCGAAGGACCGCGTCAAGCCGGTAGCCATCCCTGCGAATGACCACACCGCCATCGATACCGTCACGCCCACATTCAGCCCAGCGCGATCGATAAACCATCCCGCCACCGGAGCCATCAGCGCATAGACGACAGAGAACACCGAAATGATGCCGCCGTATTGCGCGTTCGAAAGATGAAACTCATTCTTCAGCGTTGGCGCCAGCGCGGCCAGCAGCAGCCGGTCCAGGTAATTCAATGCGGTGAAAAAAACGAAAATGCACAGGACCACCCAGCGCAGCGGGCTCACCATTAGGGGAACTTGACCACCAGGATGTCGCCGAGCGTGCTGTACTTCGCATCGGCTTTTCCATCGTGCTGCACTTCGATCTTGCGCGCTGGTTTCTGCACGCCGCATCCAAACTCGGCTTGGCCGGAATCGGCCGCTACCGTCAACTGCTTGGGATCTCGAATCAGCAGCCGCACCGGGAACCCGGAACCTTGCTGGATGGTCAGCCGCAGCGGCCCGTTCAGGCAATCGACGCGCGTGAGCGTGCCCGAGGCCTTTTGTCCTGTGGGATCGCCGAACCACGGCACCGCGCCCTTGACGTTTCCGGCGTTGGACGCCATGCGCTGATTGGCGGCCTGCTCCACTGCGCGGATTTCAGCCGCGGCTGAATCTTTGACGCGCTGCAGATCGCGGGCCTCTTCTTCCATCTGGCGGCGCTTTTCGGCGGCATCAAACTCCGCCCGGTTCTCGATTAGCGCTAGCTTGGCGCGATGGATCTGTTCCCGCTCCAAAGTGTTTTCGGCGGCGCGCTCTGCCGCGGTCCAGGATTTCTCGGCGTCTGAAAACAAGTTGGCAGCGGCCTGCGCCGTCGCCAGTGTCTGCCAGTAGGCTGCGTTGCGCGGCGCGAGTGAGGCGGCCATTCTGAGCCGCGCAATCCTGCGCGCCGCATCGGGTTCCAGCGCGGCGATCTTGAACTGCGGTTCCGCCCATTTGGGATTTGCACGAATAGCCAGTTCCAACGAGGGCATAGTGTTCTTGGCCAAAAGACCGCGTGGGCTGTCGGGCGGAAAACTCTTGCCACCGGCCTTCAACTCGGCCAGCAGCGCATCCACCGCCGGACGCTCCAGCTCCTTCTCGATGAAGTCGCGATTGGGATTGAGCGCCCTGCCGTTCACCGGAGCGGCTTCAAACTTCCCCGCCTTCAGGTACGCCTCAGCCTGGACGGCGAGTTTCGCGGCATTCATGTCGAAAGCATTGCGCGCGGCCTGGTCTTCTTCGCCGGCGTTTTGCATGTTGTTGATGTAAGTCCGCAGCTTGCCGGCATACTCCGGCTGCGTGGCCAGCATTTGCAGCTTGGCCCAGCCGCGCATTCGCTCTCCCACAAGTTCACCGGAGCCCAGCGGCGCGCCGATTTTCACGCGCGTGGCATTCACGTCGATGGTCGAAAGCAAATCGCAGATTCCGTTTTCGATTTCCTCCGGCATGCGCCCCGCGTTATCTTCCAGCAGGCGTCGAGTAATGGCCCGCAGCAGATCGCGCGGCAGTGCGATATCCGCCGTCCAGGTAGCCAGCGTCGCAGAGCCCCCATCGACCACCGGCTGTGGAAGCGCATGCGGCCCGTATTCCTTCTGGTTCGCGAATAGCACCAGGTCGATCGGCCAGATGGTATTCAGTTCACCCTTGCCCAGCATCGCGCCCAGCACGAAGCGGAGCTGTTCCAACTGGGTCAGCCGCTCGCGAGCCGCGCGATCGCCGGCATTGCTGAAGATGTGGAACGGACCCGAGCGGTATTCCACCCAGTCCGCCGCGAACGCGGGCGCGGCCAGCAAAGCGACAGTGAGAATACGACAGAGCACCTGCCTATATCATCACAAAACGCAAAACGGGACAGGTCACCCTCCGGCTAGAAAGTAATGCGGCCGCTGATCTGCAACTGCCGTGCGCCGTACAGCCCGTTGTTGGAAGCAGTCGGTGTGAGATACGTTGACACCGGAACCAGGCAGCCGTTGGTGTGCCCCGCGCAAACCCCGCTCCCGGCGGCCGTCAGGTTGTACTGTTGCGTATTCACTGTGTAGAAGTTGGTGAAGTTGAACACGTTGAATGCTTCCGCCGCAACCGACAAGCGCAACCGCTCGGTGATCCTAAAATTGCGCCCTACCCGGACGTCCACATTGCCCGCACCCGGCCCTCGGTCGGCGTTCCTCACAACGCTTGGCAGGCGTCCACCGATAGCCGTGCCGGAATTGTTTACCACCCCGCCTGTTGGGCCTCCCGCAATCCCTCCGAATCCGCTGGTGCCGATGGTGCCAGTGACCGGCTGACCTGTTGCAACGGTCACGATCGTAGAAAAGGTGAAGCCATCCAAAATCAGGCGCGCCGGCTTGCTTGAAAGCCTGCGGGTGAACTGCGGAATCCAGATCACGTTCCCCACGAAGCGCTGGCGCTGGTCCAGATCGGAAAGCGCGTATTCCAACTTGCGGTTGTAAGGATCGATAGGAGAATCGGTGCCATTGAAAGTTCCAAATTGGCCCGGTACCTGCCCGCCATCCACGGCCTTGCTGAATGTGTAGTTGCCGACAAACTCGACGCCTTTCTCCATGCGCTTGCGAAGGGTAATCACCAGGCTGTTATACCAGGAGTTCACGTCGCTGTAGCCGGTGAGAATCGCGCCCGTGGTGGGGTTCAAGCGAGTGTTATAAAAAGGAACGGTAAAGCTGCCGGCGGTGGCATTCGTGGAATTCAGGACGTCGTAGCTGCGCGTCGTCGTCGACCCAGCGATATTGCTGTCGACGAAAATCGGCAGGCGTAGCGCCCGGCTCACCACATACCCGCCGGAGATGCTCATATTCCCCGGCAGTTGGCGTTCCACAATCAGTTCCCCCTCATGCACCAGCGGGTTCACCCAATCCGGAGACTGGCCGCGCGTCGTCTGCGTCCCGGCCGGCGGAGTAAATGGCACGATTTGCGGCGTCAGCGCTCCGGCAAAAGGAGCTTGCGGCGTCGCCCCCGGCGGGGTAAAGATCACGTTGGGAAATTTGAGCGACGTGCACGTAGTGGGAAGGCAATTGAACGACTGCTGGATCACGCCGTTTTCCACGCGCGTCGCGTAGTACGTGCTATTGGACGTTTTCGCGTAGAAGATTCCATAGCCGGCGCGCAGCACGGTGCCCTTACTGATCTCCCACGCAACACCGATGCGCGGCGCGAAGTTGTTCTTGTCGATATTGATGGTGGAAGTGTACAACGTGGTCAGCGGCGTGAAAGTATTAGGCTGGGGCGGCTGCGGGATTAGAGACAGATCGTAACGGATACCGAGGTTCAACGTCAGGTTCGACCGCACCTTCCAGCTATCCTCGAAAAAACCCGCGAAGTCATGGTTGTAAAAATCGTCTTTGCCGACGCCGGTCACCGGATCGGTCACCTGCAGGAACGTGCTGAAATGCCGCCCGGTTAATCCGTCACCGAGGTTAATTCCCATTACATCCGCCGTCCAGTTCTGAAACGCAGACCCGCCGTTGTAGGCATAGACGCCGCCACCCGAAAACAAATTGATCAGAACTTCATGAATGGCGCTATAGTCGAAGCCCGCCTTAAAAGTATGCCTGCCGCGATTCATGGAAATGACGTCGGCGAACTGTAAGCGGTGCTCGTTGGGGAACGCCGGACGCGGTAGCGCATTCGGCATCCCATAGTTCATGTAGTTTTGAATTGTGACGCTGGGCGCCGTCCCGTTCTCCGCGATTTTCTCGAGATCAACCGACCACTGGAAGCGGAAATTATTGATCAATGTGGGAGTGATCGTCGAATCCCAATTCGCCACGAAGATCCGTTCGCGCGTGACGGCTGAACCATTGGCGGATATCGACTCGTTGTTCTGCGTGTTGTTAGTCCGGTAGGCATTCGGACTGTGGTAGTTCAACAGATCGAAGGATGCGCTCAGGTGATTGGCCGAATTGACCTGGTAGTCCAATTTTCCAAAGCCGATGTCCTGGTTGAAAGTCCGCGGGAAAGCGCCCAATTGCGCCGCAATGAAGGAGTTCGCTGCCGCGCACTGCGCGGCGGAAACCGCGCTCGGGCAGGGCTGCGTTCCGTTGTACAGAGTGCTGGTGTAAACGATCGGAACCACGCGGCGGGAGCCATCATAGGTAAAGAAGTAGAACAGTTTATCCTTCTTGATCGCTCCTCCAAAGCTGCCGCCGAACTGCTGTTGCTGATGCACTGGCTGCGTGTACACCCCTCGCGATTTCTGCAATGGATCTAGCGCATTCAGCGTCGGGTACCGCAGGTAATAGAACAGATCGCCATGAAAGGCGTTGGTCCCCGATTTGGTGACCGCGTTCACCACCCCGCCCGCCGCCTGGCCCAGCTCCGCGCTGTAATTGCTGGAGGCCACCTGAAACTCCTGCAGCGAGTCCATGCTGTACACATAAGACAGTGTTGTGCGGCCCTTGGTCTCCGAGAAGAACGCTTGCGTGTTACTGGTCCCATCCACGTTGCTCTGATTGTAGAGACCCGAAATACCGCGGTACGAAACTAGGCCGGTGCCGCCATCGGTGGTGACGTTGGGCGTCATCAGCGCAAAATTCTCCCAGCGCCGCCCGGCGCTCGGCAGATTATCCTTCTGTGTCTGGCTCACTACCTGCGACAGGTCCGTCTTATCGGTATCCACTACCGAAGGCACGCCCGTCACGGTCACCGTCTCCGTTGTAGTTTGCAAAGGCAGCGCAATATCGATAGTGAGCGTCTGGCCCACCTGCAGGTTCAGATCCGTCCGCACAATAGTGCCGAAACCGGCCTTGCTGGCTGTGATCTCATAGTCGCCCGGCTGCATGAATGGCGCGACATAGATGCCGGCCTCATTGGTTGTTAACGCTCGTTGCGTGCCCGTGCCAATGTTGCGGACAACCACCGACGCGCTCGGCACGGCGCCTCCGGCGGGATCGGTTAAGGTTCCATTAATGGTGCCGGCGCCAGTATTCTGCGCCACGCCAACACTTATGAAGAGTGCTAAAACCAAGATCGAAAGGCAAAGGGAATACACGGAACGCAACTGCCGACTCATAGGTGGAAGTGTCCTTTCTGGAACGTCGAGTACGCCTTAAAAAAAGTCCAAGACTGACGTGTTCTTCGGACTGACGGATTGACCCACTAACGCTACTTTAAGCATAAGCAAGTCCACGGGCCTACGCAAATGAATTTTTCATTGCGTTACGAATAGAAAGCCAATAAAGTGTGACACTAGGTTAGTTCGGGACCTTATCTATGCCGGAAACATCTTTTTCCAAAGAAAAAATGAAGGTAGTTCTGCTCGAAGGCGTACACGCCAGCGCCATTGAGGCCTTTCGTTCTGATGGCTATTCCAATATCGACGTCCATCAAAAAGCGCTCCCCGAGGCGCAGCTTGTCGACGCCATCCGCGACGCTTATATCGTAGGCATCCGCTCGGCCACGCAACTCACCCGCGGAGTGCTCGAATCCGCCCGGCATCTCACGGCTGTCGGATGTTTTTGCATCGGCACCAACCAGGTGGATCTGCTAACCGCACAGGAGGGCGGGATTCCAGTCTTCAATGCACCTTTTTCGAACACCCGCAGCGTGGCCGAATTGGTGCTGGCCGAAATCATTCTGTTGATGCGCGGGATCCCGGCGCGCAACGCGGCGGCCCATCGTGGCGAATGGATCAAAACCGCCGCCGGCTCGCGCGAAGCACGCGGCAAAATATTGGGCGTCGTCGGCTACGGCCACATCGGCACTCAGATCGGCGTACTCGCGGAAGCCCTGGGCATGCAGGTGGTTTTCTACGACATTGAAATGAAGCTCGCCCTCGGCAATGCGCGCCCCATGCCAACGCTGGAAGCCCTGCTCGAAGTCTCCGACATCGTCACACTGCATGTTCCCCAGACTCCGCAAACCGCCAACTTGATCGACGCCGCCGCGCTGGCTCGTATGAAACCCGGCGCCAGCCTGATCAATGCAGCTCGCGGCAACATTGTCGATATTGATGCGCTGGTTGGAGCGCTGGACTCACAACGCATCAGCGGCGCTGCCATTGACGTCTTCCCGAGTGAGCCCAAGAGCAACACCGAAACTTTCATATCTCCGCTGCGCGGCCGCGATAATGTGATCCTCACACCTCATATCGGCGGCAGCACGCAAGAGGCACAGCACGACATCGGTCTCGAAGTTTCCAACAAGCTGCTCAAGTACAGCAACAACGGCTCGACGCTCGGAGCCGTCAACTTTCCCGAAGTATCACTGCCGGCTCACCCCGGACAACACCGCCTTCTGCATATCCATCGCAACCAGCCCGGCGTGCTGTCGGAAGTGAACGCGGTGTTTTCTGAGCAGCAGATCAACATCACCGGCCAGTTCCTGCAGACGAACGCAAAGGTCGGCTACGTGGTGATCGATATCGAGGCTCCCGAGCGCGCCGTTTCGACGGCGCTTCGCAAGCGCCTGGATCAAGTGGCGGGCACCATCCGCACCCGTATTTTGTATTAATTCCGGCCGACATGCGGTGCGATCACATGCACCACCCAATAGGGAGTGGCAGTCAAAGGGTCCGGCTCAAACCACCCATTCCCATCGGCCTGCAAAATCTCGAAGTAGTATCGTAGATCCCAATTGCCCGTGATTTCCTTGCCTGGAATGGTGAAGCTGACCTCAGCTTTACCTGGCATCTCGATCGCCTGCATTGGCGCCGCAGGGTCCATCGGCCTGTAGTGCAGCCGCACCGCACTCACGGTTTTCGGCTGCGCGATATGCAGCGTCAGCGTCAGCGGCTGCTCCGAGGGGGCCGACGCCGCAGCCGTGTGTGTCCAGGCCGTATTCGGACCGCCTTTTGCAATTGTGGGAAGGCTCATGGCGGACCGCTGTTGCGCCGCCTGCTCCCGCGCGAGGCCAGCCATCAACCGCAGATCGTCGCTACTGCTCTTATCCAGTTGCGCCGCGGCAGCCTCAAGTCTCGCCGCAATATCCGGCGGCGTGAATTTGGCGGATACGATTTGCTCCGTTCGATAGCGCGACGCTTCCGCGGCGGACGCCACATATTCCGACCCGCCAAGATTCGACTGCTGCGCCGCCGCGATCCACAACCCGGCTTCTCGCGCCGCACGGTATTCGGCCGCATCGGTGCCCTTGGGAAGCTTACTTGCAGGGTCGTAACTCAGCCGTCCCATCACTTCATAAAACATGGGATGCGCTTCCGCATTCGGCGGATCAATGGGCGGCGCCACTTCGAAGCTCGGAGGCCAAGCAGTTTCCGCGCGCAAGATCGGCACTCCGCTCGCCACCGCCTCCTGCGCAACCGCGGGCTCGGCAGTAGCGCCATCCAGATCCAGCGTGACGCGGCGTCCTGCCACTCGCAACGCGGAAAATACAGCGGCCTGCATATTGGAATTCTCTAACGCTACGCCGCGAACCGAGGAACAAACGGCGAGTATGTGCGCGAGTTCCTCCGCATGGACCTCTCCGCTGATTCCCAGCGTGAAGTCGATGCCATATTCCGCTGCCGTTCGCGAAAGGAACTGCGGCAACCGGTACGGCGCCTCAACGCTAGTAAATACAACATGGGCGCGGTTGAAGCGATTCCGCGCCAGCATGCGGAAATACGTGATCCAAAATTCTTCTGACGCCTGCTCCAACTCCGGACTTAGGACAATCCGCACACCGCGTAACGAAGCCGCCGGATTCCCTTTCGTCTTTGTAAAACGGCCCGAGTTGCGAATCTGCTCGGCTGCTTCGAGCAGCCCATACATCAGTCCGCGCAGATCGCCGCCAGTGATGTGCGCGCCGCCCATCGTGTAAGGCTCGATGCGAAAGGTATCCGGTGCATCCAGGCTCAATTCCACCTGGTTTTTCCATTTGAGTTTGCGTTGCGCCATCGCTGCATCGAGTTCGGACTGCGCAAACTCCACCGGGCCCGCCTGCGCCAGCGCCGCGAGCAACAGCATCGCGAAAGGCAGCCTACTCAATAACCGCACTCCAGCCCCTCCGCGATAAATCGAAATAAATCACGCCGCCGCCCGCCAAACCGCACGCGAGCAGCGCGAGTCCCAACCCGGTTTCATGCAATAAGAGCTTGCCCGCGCCAAACAGGACGCCATAGATCAGAACCAATCCCGCGATCCAATCGACCGCATTCGCCCCCAGATCGCTCACCGGTTTCACTTCAGGTGCGAGCGCCGCAATCGGCTTCCACCCCGCCAGCGACGGACGCGTTCGGCGGTAAAAAGCTACCAGCACCTCGCGCGGCTCGGGGGGCGTGAGATACGTCACAGCCAGCCAGACCACGGTCGTTACGCTCACCGTGATAATCATGATCCACGCGAAGCTGCGCGGATCATCCGAATCCATGTGCCAGACGCCCTGCAGCGTGATGGATGTGACGAACGCCGCCAGCATCGCGGAAACTTCGCTCCAGGCGTTGATGCGCCACCAATACCAGCGCAACAAGAGCACGCTGCCGGTGCCCGCGCCCGTCACCAGCAGCATCTTCCACGCGCCTGCGATCGAGTCCAGATAGAACGTGACCACTGCTGAAACAATCGTCAGAAATATCGTCGCCACTTTAGACACGTTTACATAATGGCTCGCCGAAGCGGCCGGTTTCCAGAAGCGCTTGTAGAAATCGTTCACTAGATAGCTCGCACCCCAATTGAGCTGGGTCGCAATGGTCGACATGTACGCGGCCGCGAACGCCGCCACCATCAAGCCCCGCAGCGAGGGAGGGAGATGCGCGATCATCACCCGAATATATCCGGTCTCCGGATCCTTCAGGCCGGGAAACAAGATGAGTGATGACAGGGCTACCAAAATCCACGGCCACGGCCGCACCGCGTAGTGCGCGACATTGAACCACAGCGTCGCCAGCAGCGAATTCTTCTCGTCTTTCGCGCAGAACATGCGCTGCGCGATGTAGCCGCCGCCGCCCGGCTCCGCGCCCGGATACCACGTCGCCCACCAATTGAGAGAGATGTAAACAAAAAAAGTGATCAACGGCATCCACGCTGAATTCAGGTCGGGCACGAAGTTCAAAACGGAGCCTTGCCCTCCCCGCGTCGCATCCACCGCCGCCAGCTTCGCCTTCATCGCATCGATCCCGCCGACGGCGTTCACCGCGTATACCGCCAGTACAATGACCATCCCCATCTTGATGGCGAACTGAAAAATGTCGGTTACAAGCACGCCCCATAGTCCCGAGAGCGTTGAAATCGACGAAGTGAGCGCGATCATTCCCAGCACGATCATCAGCGCTTGCAATTTCGTGACGCCCAGAATCAGTGTCAGAATATCCACCATCGCTTTGTTCACCCAGCCGAGCACGATGCAGTTGATGGGTATCGCTAGATACAACGCCCGAAACCCGCGCAGGAACGCGGCCGGCTTGCCGGCATAGCGGATTTCCGAGAACTCGATATCGGTCATCACGCCCGACCGCCGCCACAGCCGCGCATAGAAGAAGACTGTCAGCAGGCCGCTCGCCGCCATGTTCCACCATAGCCAGTTGCCGGCGATGCCTCCCTTCGCCACCATGCCGGTGACCGCCAGCGGAGTATCCGCGGCGAAGGTTGTCGCCACCATCGAGGTCCCTGCCAGCCACCACGGAATATTGCGGCCGGAGAGAAAGAACTCGTCCATGCTCTTCCCCGCCCGCGACTTGTAATACAGTCCGATCCCGAGGTTAAACAGGAAGTACAGCGCGACCACTGCCCAGTCAATGAAGGTTAGCTGCAAGCAGGCATTATAACTTTAACCCGAGTTCGGAACCGCCCTGCGTCAGCAGGCGGCTCGACAGTGCAAGTCGTCAACACTCTAGATCGACTAGAGCGTCTTCCGTGAAGAGGATTTTGTCTGCCACTCCTCCATCCGCCGTCTGACTTCCTCTAAAGGCACAACCCGGCCTTCGTCGGCGGCTTTGATACCACGATCAATAGCCGCAAGTGTTTCTTGGTCTACTTCGACCTCATCTTCAGTCGAAGAAAACGGATCTGCGGGCTTTATTTCACCCATACCTTCACTCTAACGTCAATTGGCCGCCCTGCAAGTTGGTAGATTCCTGTAGAGCCTGGCAACTGAGTACCGAAGAGTGTCTATAGTAAATCCGGATCGGAAAGTGAACCATCATTCGCACACCGGGATGGCGTGGCCGCGCACTCCCGATCCGTGGGAAGCGCCGTAACAGATCTAGATGGTTCAGCAGGCTGTTAGCGAAGCGTTCCGCAGTTTCGGGGAAGTTTACCCAGGAGTATTCGACGATCTCCTCGAAGTCGGCTAGCGCCGCTTGCGTGATTCGAATTTTGCGATCCACTCGGGAATCATTTTCCGAACCTCTTCGAGAGGCACGGTGCGGCCTTCATTGGCGTCCTTGATGCCACGATCTATCGCCGCGAGCGTCGCGCCATCTTCGTCGTCGGTGAGCGGGGCTGGCTCGTTGAAATCCAATCTTCTTCGTTTCAGCCATATCCCCACGTTACTCTGAATCGACCCGCCGCGTCAGCCAGTCTCCGCCAACCTCTGCAGCATTCACCCCACCCCACCAATCACTTGCCACTTTGTTTCTGTCTCCCCGCGACACCCACTGAGTAAGCTACGGCCATGAGAGTCCGTCCCACCCACCGGGGGCTAAGGGCCACCTGAGCGGAATTCTAGACCCTTCTGCAAAGCGTAACAGCGGTGAGGTAGTAGCGGAGAACTGGAACTCCGTCCCCCTCGGTAACGGCCTTCGGGTCGTGGCGCTTCAATAGAGGCGTTCAGGGGTTAATGCCGGCTTAGGGAGCTCCCGACAGGATCTTTGACATGCAGGCGGAAGGTTAAACTAGTCTCTTGCGCTATTTCCTCCGCCGCTACATCCCCCCGCTCACCCGCATTCTCTTGATTGAAAGCGGATCGCGCGGCGTTTTCGATCGCCTGATCCCGGTCCTATTCCAGTTCGGCGGCGATGGAATGGAAATCGATCTGGTCACCTGCCATCAGGAGTTGCCGCCCGGCTTCCTGGGGCGGGTCTATCGAGTACAGGACTACACCAACCCCGCCGCTCGCAAACGACTCTACCGGGAACTGGCGGCGCGGGAATATGCGGCGGCCGGAATTCTCTGCTCCGGCGAGCCCATCATGACCAAGTGGAAATGGGTGCTCGCGGCGCGCCTGCCCTCGAAAATTTTCATCATCAACGAATTCGCCGGCTTCGTCTGGCTCGACTGGGGCCAGTGGCGCAACCTGGCGAATTTTGCGCGTGTCCGCCTGGGACTCGGCGGTTCCGCCGCACTGCCCACGCTCGCGCGCCTGCTGTTATTTCCGTTCTCACTGGCCTATCTGCTGCTATTCGCGGCCGTGGTGCATACTAGACGAAGGATTCGTATCTCATGAAAGCCGTTTTCATCGAACAACCCGGCGACGCCGGCGCACTGCGTTATGCCGATTTTGCGAAGCCCGAACCCGCCGCGGGCCAAGTGCTGGTAAAGATCTCCGCCTCCGGCGTAAATTTTATCGACACCTATCATCGCTCCGGCCTGTACAAGGTTCCCCTTCCCGCCGTGTTGGGAATGGAAGGCGCTGGCACGGTCGAGGCCCTCGGTGAAGGGGTAAACGGATGGAAAGTCGGTGACCCCGTCGCCTGGGCCATGTCGCGTGGAAGTTACGCCGAATACGCGGCGGTGCCCGCGCAATTGCTGGTGAGAGTTCCGGTAGGACTCGATTTGCGCCAGGCTGCGGCCGCCATGTTGCAAGGCATGACTGCGCACTATCTCACGCATTCGACGTTTCCCATCGAACCGGGTCACGTGGCGTTGGTGCAGGCCGCCGCCGGGGGCACCGGACGCTTGATTTCGCAAATGGTTAAGCTGCGCGGAGGGCGCGTCATCGGCACCGCCGGCACTCGAGACAAAGCCGAGGTCGCTCGCCAGGCCGGTGCGGATGACGTGATTCTCTATCGCGAGCAGGATCTGGTGGCTGAAGTGAAGCGCCTCACCGATGGCAAAGGTGTCGACGTGGCCTATGACGGTGTCGGCGAGGCTACCTACATGCAAAGTCTCGACTGCTTGAAGGCGCGTGGCATGTTGGCGCTCTTCGGGCAATCCAGCGGCCCCGTGAAAGCCTTCGATCCGTTGCTGCTCAGCACCAAAGGGTCGCTGTTTCTCACCCGTCCGACACTTGCAAATTATTCATCGCCGGACGAGATTCGCTGGCGGTCGGGCGATGTTCTCGGCTGGATTCTCGGCAAGAAGTTGGACTTGCTGGTCGAACGAGTGTACCCCTTGGCCGATGCCGCCCAGGCTCACCGCGATCTGGAAAGCCGCAAGACCATGGGCAAACTGGTTTTGGCGGTTTAACGCTAAAACAGTAGCTTCAGGGCAAATTGCAGGTTCCGAGGCAGTGTGTTGGCGGTGCCACTGACCACTCCGAACGCCGCCGTGCCAAGCTGGTTCCCCGGCACCTCGAAGTTCGGGGTGTTGGTAAGGTTAAACGACTCGGCCCGGAACTGGAGCTTCATCCGCTCCCGTAACGCGAAGTCCTTGAAGATTGAGACATCCAGGCTTTGCCGTCCCGGCCCGAACACCGTGTTCCGCGACGTATTCCCAATGGTGTTGAGAGGCTGGGCAACAAAGGCAGAGGTATCGAACCACCGCCCCAAGCTTCGCTGATCGCCCGACAGGTTGGCATCGCGGAGCTGGTTGGGCCGGTCGCTGCCGCCGGTATTGGAGCGCGCCGCCCCGTTTAGAACGGTGAACGTAGGCCCGCTTAGCAGAACCCCGATGCAGGTCACTTGCCAACCCTTGGCCAGTATTCCGGCAGCTCGCTTGAGTCTCTTTCCATTGGGGATCTCGTAGTTGAGCATCTCGTCAATCCGATGCCGGATATCGATATCCGAGTTGCCTCGCTCCAACCGCCGGTTGGTCACCAGTTGAGGAGTCGCCCCAAAGCCACCGACCTTACCGCTCCCGTTAGAGAAATCGTCGATCAGGTGGGACCAGGTGTAGTTGCCCGACAGGTTCAAGCCCGCCCGGAACCGGTG
>CAZDGT010000015.1:0-6142 GCA_964504905.1 uncultured Bordetella sp.
ATCTAAGTTGGACCGACATTGAGGATATTGCGCTGGCGCTTCGCGACAAGTATCCGGATCAGGACCCCTCGTTTATCCGCTTCACCGACCTGCACAAATGGATCACCGAACTGGACGGGTTCGACGACGATCCGAAGAAATCGAACGAATCCAAGCTGGAAGCAATTCAGATGGCGTGGCTCGATGAATTTCAGGATCAGTAGTACAGCCCTGGCGTTGGTCACGGCGCTAGCCACGGTCCTCTCGGCGCAAGCTCCACGAACTGCGCGCCGGCCAGTAAGAGCCCGTCCTGCTGCCGCCGCCGAACCGGCTGGCCTGACTCCCGAAATGCGCATCGTGGCTGGCCACATCACAGCGAATTCGCTGCGCGGGCACGTTTCTTTCCTGGCGTCCGATGCACTGGAAGGTCGCGACACACCATCGCGCGGGCTGGATATTGCGGGCGAATACATCGCGTCGCAGTTCCGCCGACTGGGATTGGAGCCCGGTAACGGCGATAGCTACTTTCAGACTGTCACCCTGCCAGATTCGCCGCAATCGCGCAACGTTGCTGGTATTCTTCGCGGATCGGACCCGCAGCTCAAAGAAACCTATGTCATGCTGAGCTCTCATTACGATCACGTTGGGCTGGCCCAGACTGGCGACGACCGGATCTTCAACGGAGCCAACGACGACGCGAGCGGGACGGCGTCGGTGCTGGAGGTCGCCAACGCTCTCGCGGCGCTGCATCCGCGCCCCAAGCGGAGCGTCCTTTTCATACTCTTTTGCGGGGAGGAAAAGGGATTGCTCGGCTCGCGTTATTACACGCAACATCCTCTTGTGCCTTTGGATAAAACAGTCGCGGACCTGAACCTGGAACAATTAGGGCGCACAGACGCCCCGGAAGGACCACATATCAAGAGTGCGAACGTGACGGGTTTCGATTTCTCCGACATAACGCCGATTCTGGTCGACGCGGGAAAGCGAGCGGGGATCGTGGTCTCAAAGGAGCCGGCGGCGAGTGACAAATACTTTAACCTGAGCGACAACGAGCCCATCGCAAAAACGGGAATCCCCGCCCACACCTTGAGCGTCACTTATGAATTTCCGGATTATCACGCGGTCGGCGATGAATGGCAGAAACTGGACTACGACAACATGGCGAAAGTGGACCAAGCGGTAGGGATCGCCATGCTGCGCATGGCTCAAGCGCTCACAGTTCCCCACTGGAGCACCTCGTATCCAGCAGCCAAGCCCTACCTGGATGCCGCGAAGAAGCTGCACGAGCAGTAGGGCGAGCTACTTGTTCGCGCTTAACGCTTTCACAATCTCGCCGACGAATCCCTTGGCGTCGCCGAACAGCATCAGCGTGTTGTCCATGTAATAAAGCTCATTGTCGATACCCGCGAAGCCGGGGTTCATGCTGCGCTTGATCACCATGACGGTGTGGGCTTTATCGACATCCAGAATCGGCATCCCGTAGATTGGACTGGTGGTATCGTGACGGGCGGCTGGGTTAACAACATCGTTCGCGCCGATCACTAGCGCGACATCGGCTTCGGCGAAATCCGGATTGATATCTTCCATCTCATGCAGCTTATCGTAAGGAATATCCGCTTCGGCCAGCAGTACGTTCATGTGGCCGGGCATGCGGCCCGCCACCGGGTGAATCGCGAAATCCACTTGCACGCCACGCTTATTCAGGATGTCAGTCAGTTCCCGCCGCTTGTGCTGAGCCTGCGCCACGGCCATGCCGTATCCCGGAACAACGATCACGCGGCGGGCGCTTTCGAGAATGGCTGCGGCATCCTCCGCCGTGGCCGACCGCACCGGCTTAGTGGACACCTGCGCCGCAGCGCCGGTCTGCGCCTGTCCAAATGCCCCGAACAAGACGTTGGTGAATGAGCGGTTCATGGCCTTGCACATGATCACCGACAGAATGAATCCAGAAGATGCGTTCAACGCACCGGCAATGATCAGCAAACGATTTTCCAAGGCAAAGCCCATCGCCGCGCACGCCGCGCCTGCGTAGGAATTCAGCAGCGCGATCACTGTCGGCATGTCTCCACCGCCGATAGGCATGATCAGCAAAATCCCGAACAGGAGTGACAACGCCGCAAACGCCGGGAAAACCCAGGGCGGCGCCGGAGAGACGATCATCCACACGCCCAGAACTCCCGCGATCCCGAAAAGCAAGAGGTTCACGAAATTCTGGCCCTTATACGTCATCGGGCGCGTGGGCACGATCTCCTGCAGCTTGCCGAATGCCATGACGCTGGCGGTAGTTGTGAGGTATCCCAGCAGGCTCTCAATCACAATCGCGACCATTTTGAAACCAGTGGTTGGATCTCCGGCGGCGACGTCTTTGTAATACTCTGCGGAACCGACTAACGCAGCGGCCAGCGCTCCGAAGGCATGCGACAAGGCCGTTAACTGCGGCACGGACGTCATCGGCATCAGGTAAGCGAGTGGCGCGCCAACCGCCGCACCTGCTACGAAGGCGATGAGGATCCACTGGTAACTGATCACTTCATGCCGCAGCAGGGTTCCAATGATGGCTAGCAGCATGCCGAACTCGCCCGCCATCACGCCGCGGCGAGCGGTGACTGGGGAATTGAGCCACTTAATGGACAGAACCACGCACAGCGCAGCGATGATATACGCCGCCTGCCAGAAGGAGTCGTTCATTTACCCGGCGTCTCCTTCTTCTTGAACATCTTAAGCATGCGGTCAGTGATCAGGAAGCCGGCAACGATGTTGATGGTGGCAAACATCACCGCGATGGTTCCGAGAACCTTGCTGAGCATCGGTGCGCCGCCGTTGCCCGACACCAGGATTGCGCCCACCACGGAGATCGCTGAGATTGCGTTGGTCAATGACATCAGGGGCGTGTGCAGCAGCGGTGACACACGGCGAACCAGCTCCAGGCCAAGCGGAACGGCCAACACCAGCACATATAGACTTATCTCAATCTCATTGCTCATAGTTGTCTCTCAGAGTGGTCCCGGATTCAGGAATTGGACTGCGCCTTCACGCCCAGAAGTTCCTGGACGCGTGCATTGATGATTTCGCCATCACGCACAACCAAGCTATCGCGAGTGATTTCGTCGTTGAGGTCGATGTTGAGCGCGCCTTCTTTGGTCATCATATTCTTCAGAAATGTGACAATGTTGCGGCCATACATTTGGCTGGAATGATTCGGAACGGTAGCGGGAAGATTCACAGGGCCGATGATGGTGACACCGTGGTCGACAATGGTCTCACCGGGGCGCGTCAGCTCGCAATTGCCGCCGCGTTCGGCCGCCAGATCGACAATCACGGAGCCGCGATTCATCCCGTAGACCATTTCGCGAGTAACCAGGATGGGAGCTTTGCGGCCTGGAACGGCGGCAGTGGTGATCACCACGTCCTGTTCCTTGATGACTGCGGCCATCTGCTCGCGCTGGCTGCGAATCTCTTCCTCGGTAAGAGCGCGCGCGTAGCCGCCCTGCCCTTCTCCGCTGGCCCCCATGGTTATGCTGACGAACTTGGCCCCAAGACTTTCAATCTGCTCCTTCACCGCCGCGCGGACATCGTATCCGCTGACCACGGCGCCTAAGCGGCGCGCTGTGGCGATAGCTTGCAATCCCGCGACTCCAGCGCCGATGACCAACACACGCGCAGGAGGAACCGTGCCCGCCGCTGTCGACATCATAGGGAACAAGCGCGGCAACGCGCTGGCCGCGAGAAGCACGGCCTTATAGCCTGCAATCGAGGCCATGGACGAAAGTACGTCCATACTCTGCGCCCGCGTAATGCGCGGGACCAATTCAAGGGAAAACAACGTGGCTCCGGCCTGGGCGTATTGCGCCACCAACTGCGGATCGCTCAGGGGATCGGCAAGCCCGACGACGATTTGACCTTTCTTGACCAAACTTGACGGCTCGGGAACGCGCACGGTTAACAGGATCTGTGCGGCTGCCGCAACGTCCGCGGAATCGCCCGCTATCTTCGCCCCTTTTGCAGTGTACTCTTCGTCCGGATAACCCGACTCCAGCCCTGCCCCCGTCTCCACCAGCACTTCTGCTCCCGCCTTCGTCAACACGTCGATCACTTTGGGAGTCATGGCCACGCGCCGCTCTCCCGCGAGCGTTTCTTTTAGAACACCAATCGAGAGACCCAAGAGTCCACTATCCTCCTATCGAAAATCTTCTTGAAGTTCATGGAGTGCCGCCGCGCCAGGACATAGCTTTTCCTGGGGTACCCGCGACAGCGCCGTGGCTGGGGTACGGTTCATTTCGTGCAAGTCGGCAACGCTTTCGTCGACGTAGAGGAGACCAGTTGCGATGGCATCGCGGTTCTCCTGCAAATAGTTGAGCACTTGCTGGCGGTTCGTAGGATCATAATCCTTGGGAACCGCCGTGAAGCGCACTACGCTTCCATCGTGCATGGTTACGGTCGTAGTTCCGCTCTGCCCGATGGTGGCCAGAATCTCGGTAGCGGGAGGAACAAAATCCGCCTCCGTGGTTTTGTGCAGATGCTTTCGAGTATAAAGGTAGCTCTTGGTGGACCCGTTGTGATCGTTAAACGTGACGCATGGGGAAATCACATCTACGAGCGCGAATCCACGGTGAGCAATCGCAGCTTTCAGGATTGGGACAAGCTGCTCCTTGTCCCCCGAGAAGCTGCGGGCGACGAATGTTGCTCCGATACTGAGGGCAAGCATCGCGGGATCGATGGGTGCCATACGATTTGCCTCGCCGCGCTTGCTCTTCGAACCCACGTCCGCGGAGGCGGAGAACTGCCCCTTGGTC
The DNA here is from genome assembly GCA_964504905.1 of uncultured Bordetella sp. Lineage (GTDB taxonomy): Bacteria > Acidobacteriota > Terriglobia > Bryobacterales > Bryobacteraceae > Palsa-187. The sequence goes on from CAZDGT010000015.1 coordinate 4,773, forward strand.
AGCCCGTAGACACCGTTGTTCTCGATAACGTACAGCATCTTGACGTTGCGGCGAATAGCGTGACATAGGTGACCCAGGCCAATAGAGAGCGAATCGCCGTCACCGGAAACGCCGATGTAGGTGAGTTCCCGGTTGGCGGCGTTGGCGCCGGTAGCGATCGCGGCCATGCGGCCGTGAGCCGAATTGAAGCCGTGAGCTCCGCTGACAAAATAAGTCGGCGTCTTCGACGAGCAGCCGATACCGCTGAGCTTCGCGATCATGTGCGGCTCAATCGATAGTTCCCACAAGGCGCGTGTGATCGCAGCCGTGATGGAATCATGGCCGCAGCCCGCGCACAACGTAGACATCGCGCCTTCGTAGTCGCGGAGGTTCAGCCCGATCGCGTTGCGATGCAGGCTGGGGTGAACGGCAATCGGTTTGGCAATCGACGGCATGGTGGATTTACTCCCAGGTATCGGACACAACGGTCCGCACATTCGAATCAGTTTTGGTCGCCATGCGCTGCAACTCAGGCGGCACCTGGCTCACGATAGGCTCGACAACATGGCGGGCGCTGAGTGGGAATCCCCCGTAACTGAGTACCGACCGTAAGCGATCTTTCACAGCGGCCGTTTCGAGGACTAAGAGTGAACGCAACTGGGCGTCCCGGTTCTGCTCCACTACGAAACAGAAATTGTGGCGCTTGATAAACTCTTCCACGCTGTCATCGAAGGGGAAGCCGCGTATGCGCATGTAGTCGGCCGCGATGCCACGGGCAGCCAGTATGTCCACGGCTTCGCGCACGGCGGGATCGCAACCGCCGATTGTGATGATGCCGACGCGCGCGCCGGGCTGCTGAATGATGACAGGAGCCGGAACAAATTTCGCGGAAGCCTTGTGCTTCTTTAGCAGACGGTCGACCACTTCCTGGTATTCCGAAGGCGTTTCGGTGTAGCCGCCAAACTTGTTGTGCCCGGAGCCACGCGTGAAGAACGCTCCCTTGGAGTGCACGCCAGGCAGCGTGCGTGCGGCTACAAAGTTTTCATCATCGTTGTAATACCGCTGGAATTTGGCGATATGGCTAAGCTGCTCCGCGTCTAATACGCGTCCACGATCCGGGACATAACTGCCATCCCAGGTGAGGCGTGGCACCACCCAATCGTTCATGCCAATATCCAGATCGGTCATCAGGAACACGGGAGTTTGAAATCGTTCCGCCAGATCGAAGGCTTTCGGAGCGAACTCAAAACACTCAGCCGGATTGGCGGGAAACAGCAAGATATGTTTGGTGTCGCCGTGAGATGCGTAAGCCGCCTCCATCACGTCACCCTGCTGGGTTCGAGTAGGCATACCAGTGGAAGGACCCACGCGCTGCACGTCCACGATTACTG
>CAZDGT010000016.1:0-2041 GCA_964504905.1 uncultured Bordetella sp.
GCTGTGCTGTCGGCGCTTTGTATAATGGACCGGAACACTCCTTTTCACATCCTTCGCGGGATGGTACTGCTGACGCAAGATTCGATTAGGTGTAAACGGAGGAAAGGTGATCTTTTCTTGAAAAAACTCATCCAAGGCGACCTGTGGCTGGCTGTCGAGGATGTTGCGGAACGGGACCCTTCCTTTTCCCGAAAACTTTAGCCACTTATGGTCGAACCAGTTCTTAATTTCGATGATGAATACTTCGTCGTGACCGCCCTGCTTGAATACCCCCACGGCGATTCGTTCAATGATCGAGATGAAGTCCGGATCGTCTGTCGGGTCTGCTCTGATAGCGCTGCTCATTTTATTACCGAACGATCAGCTCACCAAAGGCGGCCCGCCACCGACTCCCGAATTGTCCGGTCGCTCCGCCGGGCCGACCTTCGGCGAAACGGTTGGTTCGGCGGCCACCCACTCGCAGGCGGTCGCGTAGGAAGCGGGCAGCTCGGCTTCGGACGTGACGCACATTCCCAAATCTCGCAGCAGCCCATCGCTCACGCCATAGATCCAGCCATGGACCGCCAACGCCTGGCCCCGCAGCCAGGCATCGCGCACGATGGTCGTCTGGCATACGTGCGCCACCTGCTCGATCACGTTTAATTCGCAAAGCCGGGCGTGCCGCTGCTCCTCGGTTTCGAGCGCATCGATTTTAGCCCGGTGCCGCGCGTGCACATCCTGCACGTGCCGCAGCCAGTTGTCGATTAGCCCTAACTTCTGGTCGCGGAGACTGGCGAGCACCCCGCCGCAACCGTAGTGCCCGCACACGATAATGTGCCCCACCCGAAGCGCCTCCACGGCGTAATGGAGCGCCGACAGGCAATTCAAGTCGGTATGGACCACCACGTTGGCTACATTGCGGTGAACGAACATCTCACCGGGCCCCAGGCCTACGATCTGGTTGGCCGGCACCCGGCTATCCGAGCAGCCGATCCAGAAATACTGCGGGGCTTGCAGGTGCGACAGCCGCTCGAAGAACCCGGGATCCTGCTGGACCATTTCTCCGACCCAGGCCCGGTTCTTCGCGAACAAATGTTTGAGAACACGCATCTTGAATCCTAAAAAACTGCTGCCAAACGACCACGCTCACTCGCGCGGCGTCCCAGATGTTTAGACTGTAGCAGAGACATCATCGCCGCGTCGAGTGCAGCGCGAGCCAGCTCCTGGCTCCGACCTCCAGGCCGAAAGTGATCAACGTGGAAAACCTCCGATTTGAAACGTGGAAAAACTGGTCGTGATATTTGATGGCGCCGGCCATACGCGTTATGTCGCACGTAACGGTCAGGGAGCGGAGCCAGCCGCCGATGACGTTCGATTCGTCTCTGAGCGAATCGACTGGCTCCCATTCGCTGCACCGCTTGGCTCGATGACCACCACCGCTTTATCCGAAGGCAACATCAGCAGCCTGTCCCCGACAAGGACCAAGGGAAACGTCACTTGGTATCCGGTCGGAAGCCTGACGATTACCAAATGAGTAACCTCGTACTGGGTGAGGCTGTGAGCCCGCTCCGTATGAATCACGCGCGCCTGGGGTGGCAGGGTGCTGAGTTCCTTAAACCATAACGCAACGCCCGCCCTGGCCTCCCCACGGAGCAGCGACGGCCAACGGGCCATCTCCACCCTCAAGTCCTCGGCGGCTATCCCGTTGGTCTGGTAAAGGGCTTGAATCACGACGAGGTCTCGGCTCTCGATTGCGGCTTCCAGGCGCTTCTGGAAATCGACCATGAGGCGATGGAACGGTTCATGTGGCGCCTCTCGCGTCGCGGCAGCGCCAGCACTCTTAAAATAATCGGGAAGGATTTGCGGTTCGCCCACGCACGAGTCGGCGGTTGCCAATGCAATCAGCAGGAGAAAGACTTGAAGAGCGACTTTTTTCATAGGATCGAACGATCTGGCTCACCGACGCCGCGCCAGTGATATCCGCATTGGAACTGAAACGTCATCGCCGCGTCGAGTGCAGCGCGATGGTTCAGCCCGTTTTCGCCGCCTTTCATATGAGGCT
>CAZDGT010000017.1:0-5813 GCA_964504905.1 uncultured Bordetella sp.
CCTCCGCCGCGCGATCATCCTCTTTGAAGGCGATCAGCTCACCACTCACGACAAGGCCTTTGTTGCTGGCCTTGAATTCGTTCAGTACACCGATGATCTCGTCGTAATCGTGGCACCAGTCGATCGGTGCCGTTTCCTTCCGCAGCCGCATGCCGGCCATATCGTGGACGATGCGGCCCCAATACCAGTGAGTGATCGGCTCCCCGGTTCGAGCCAGCATCGTGATCGGAGCGCGAGGCGGCTTGCCGTCCGCCGCAGCGGGCGGATCGACGAACTGCAGTTGGCCTCCGGAGTCAAAGCGGAATGCCGCGTGCGGAACCTTTTTTGACTTGGTCTGCGTCTCAGGCATCGCCGACAACCTCCACTTCTTGCGGATCGGGACCGATGGCGAAGCTGAGTGGCACGCCCTTTTCTTTCGCGTAGGCAATGGCCTCCGCGATGCGGTCCACGTTGTCATACCAATCGCCGCGGCCGCGTTCTTTCACGATGCGCTGGGGGTTGTCGAGCGCGGCGCCGATGGCCATCATGTCGCCGCGGATTTCCTTGGCCGGGTCCCACCACGGCATTCCAGTCGGCACCCACTCTCCGTTTAAGTCGCGGAGGGATTTGCCGGATGGGAGTTTGAGAGTGTTATCCAGCAGCCACAGTGATTGGCGCCAGTCCGTCAGCTCATAAAGGACTTCCAGGAGGTCCTCGCGCTTGTCCTTGCAGGCCCGTTCATAGTGCAGCCAGGCACCGCGGGAGCCGAAAAAATTGGTGTGCTTCTCATCGTAAAACGAGTAGGGAATGTCGAGCGCCTTGAGCGCGACCATGATCACCAGTTGGGTGAATTCTTGGAACTGTGTGGACGGCTGCGACGATTCGAGGAACTCCGCCTTGTCTTGCGACCCTAAATCCAAAAATACAGGGCCGCGACCAAAGTCGGTGCTGAAGGCGTTGCGCTCCGTACCTTCTTCGCCATCATTGCTCACTTCACCAGCCGCGTCGTAAGCCTCTCGGTACATTGCAAATGCAAATAACTGGCTGACCTTGGCCTTTGCGAGTGCGTAGTCGAACGACTCATAAACGTCGCGCAGCGGGTTCAGGGCTGATGCCAGCGGGGAAATCCCACGCACCTGGTCGTAGCGGTCGAAATGCCCGTGGAGGATGAAGTTATCGGCGGGTATGACTCGCTCAAACGTGAGCGAATTGGTGCCCGTCCGCTTGTGAATGGAGTACGCATTCGCAGCGCCCGCGCCGTCCATCCTCACCCCATGGGTCCACTGACCACTTTGGCCGTCGGGGTTCTTGATGCGGTCGGATTCGATGCCTTGCACCTGGCCGCTGGCTAGTTTCAGGAAGCCAAAGTCACCGTCCACGCAGCGCATGCCCTCGGCAATGCGGAGGAATTTGGAACGGCGGTGGCGTCGGCGGATGTCGAAGTTTTGCTTCTTTCCCCACTCCGACATGAGGAATTCAACATCGGTGTCGAGGCCGGTATCCCCGCTGCGGCAGTGATATTCGAAACTGGCTACGTAGTCCAAATGCTTACGAATCATCCAACTCGCGATCGCAAAATTGCGGCGGATGTCGCGGGCGTTGGCGTTTAGTTTTTGCCGCTTCGCCGAATCAAGAATTGCGTCTTCACTGCCCGAGTAGACGCGCGCCGTAGCCCGGCGCCCCTTGGCTTCGGTGGCATCGTAGGTAAACTGCTGGGCCGAATCGGCTGGCGAAACGCCGGCAGCATCCACGACGAAACAAGAAGTAAGCATCAAAAGCCAGGCAAGCATGTAAGTTCTCAGAAGCCGCCCAAATAGACGCTGGACGCGACAGGGCGTCGGCCAGCATTGGCGTCATCTTCTGCCATCAACTCCCGCAATTCGCGTCGGAGGCCAGCCAGGTCGAAGTGGACGCTGTTGCCATCGGTGGTGATCGAGTCGACGCCTTGTTGCAAGATCTCGCGAATTTCGGCAATGCGCGTCGAATGATCGGGCATGCTCCGGTTTTAGCGCGCGGTGCGGTTGAACCGAAATTCGTAAAACGAATATCCTGAAAATCAGACCGGCAGCTCAGTCCGATCGATACGGAACTGCCCGCAATCTTGGCACACGGTCCGACGGCGGATGATTAACTTTCCATCGTGTACCTGTTCGTTCTTCCCATAGTAGGGACCGCGGTTGGTGCTGCCACATTTCTTGCACGTGGTGACCGTCGCCTCCGATTCATCGTAGGTGCGGTTCTTGCTGCCGACGGGCCGGCCCTGTTTCGCTTTCTTGGCCATAAAAATCGCCTCTAAAAGGATACTTGTGGACGCGGACGCGCCCGCGGCGCGCCGGTTTTTTGATTCACTGCAGCTCCGCAGAGGGACGCCGCGACGGCCGTACCCGCCACGCAGTCAAACCAGTGGTTATCTGGCTTGGCCGGTTTGAGCCGCCACACGTCCACCGATCGCTGCGAGCGTTCATTTTTCAGCCGTTCGCGCGTCTCCGCCGTGAGATGTTCTGAGAACAGCCGGTGGTCTGTGCCTTTGCCACCGAACAGGGACAGCGCCCCCTTATTTCCCAGGGGTAGCGCCAGGCGTTGGTGGACGAATGACTTCCAGAAATTGCTGTCGATAATCAACTGGCGGAAGCCGCGCTTCGGCACCGGCTGCAACATCCAGTGGAACCCCAGCCGCTCCCCCTGCTTTACCTTATAGGCGTGCATGGGAACGCTGGAGGCATCGATCCCCTTACCGATCGCGGGCATCAGCCGCGCGCGGTGGGGACTTGTGCGGCAGAAATCAAAAACCGCGTCCGTTACCTGGCCGTCGGCGGCATCAATGAGGCCCTTTTCCACCGGCAATTCCGCCCCCGCCTCGTTGGAATAGACACGTTTCACGAGGAGCTGCTCGGTCAAATCGGCCAAACCCGCCCGCACAGCCGCGTGCAAGTCGCCTGGATACATAGATTGCAAGGTCTTTTTGACGCCGCGATAGGCGAAATGGGAGCGAGTCTGCTCGGGCCACGTGCCGTATTCAATCACCTGGCCAGTGAAGTCATCACTCCACGCCCCCATCGACCAATACAAAAGGCGATGCTGCACGTCGATGTAGAAGGTCAACCTGGTGGCAAACTGCGGCGCCACCGCACGGCCGACGCCGCTGATTTTGGCGGCGATCTGCCGCGCGTTCAGGAACTCGGAGTCTTCCGACGCATCGGCCAGTGGCTGATTTTGGTATTCCGCCTCGAATGCGGCCGAATCATCGATCCGCAAGTTCATGGCGTACTGGAGGGCGGACAGTTCACCAGGCCGATAGCGCGCCGGCCAGGCCACTACCGCACCCGCATCCATCGCTTTGCGGTTGGTCTTATAGAACTTCGTTGCTTCCGCGCCGTTGCCATCGTTGGCCAGGCTCTTCGCCCTCAGTTCCGCGTATTCGTCCCACAGCTTTTCGTTGGTGGGAAACGCGTACACCAGCTTTGTGCGTTCCCCCTGCCACGCCGGATGTAGCTTTCGGTCCAGGATGTTATCCGCCATATCACCACGGCGAATGACGGTGCAGGGCATGAAGCCCGCGATTTGCTGGCCGGGCCCAGCCAAGCCCAGAACGGCGCCCGCGAGAAGCTTCTCGCGCTGCGCACACATGGTTTCGCTCTTGGCGCTGGCGTCGGTCTGCGGATCATCGACTACCACCAGGTCCGGTCGCACGCTCTTTCCGTCGGCACGGGTAAACTTCATGCCGCGCATGCGGCCAGTGATTCCAGCGACGCGCAGAATCCCACCCGACGCTTTGCTCTTGGCGACGGTGGGCAGGACCAAAACTCGCTTGCCAAAGGTGATGTGAGTGCGCTCCCCCTGGATATGCTGGCCGGCACAAAGATTCGCCCGGCCCTCGGTCTGTTGAATGGGAAAGCACACTTCCGGGAAGTCTTCCGAAAGCAAATCGTTGGCTTCAAACTCGGTCTTAATTGACTGGAGGTTTTCCGCTGCCGCCTCGGCACTAGCGCCGATGAGGCAAACAAACCGCCGCGCTGGTCCACCTGTCAGGTCAATCGCTGCAACCAGCGCCCAGATGCAGGCCACTTCGCACAGTGATGTTTTGCCGCTGCCACGAGGCATGGCGAACGCTGACAGACCGCCATGTACAACGGCATTCTGAATCCTGGCGATGATCTTCAAATGATCGTCCGACCAGGCCAACGTGAACCGCTCGGGGAAATACGACTCGCAAAACTTGCGGAAGGATTTCTCCGCAGCCGCCCGGCGCTTGGCATCTTTCACCGGTGGGATCGGTCCGATGTCGCGCCCGCTGCGGGACTTCGCCGCCTGGCGGTCGCGCTCGGCGTCGCGCTTCCGATCGTACGCACCGGCTGCCGCAGCCGCCCCTTTCGGCGTCGGTCGATCGACGTCGACCGCCGCGGGATTCCGCGTCGCTTCCTGGCCGGCCTTCGGTTTGCGTTTCCAAACGGACATTACTTGGCAAACTCTTTGAGGAGCTTTACCGCGCGGATGGCCCCGGCAAAGTCGCCGATCTCCACCATGCGGCGGTACAGGTCGCGGGTCGCATGAAAGCACCAGCCGCGGACAATCGCGGGATCGGCTGTCGCACCGTCGGCGAGCTGCTCGGCTACTGCCAGCACGAGCTGCGTGGCGTCGGCATCGGGCCAGGTGGTTCGGATGGCCTCTTCGATGTCGTAATTGCTGGCGCCCGTCAGTACCCAGGCAAACACCTGGTTCACCCGCGCGTCAAAGCTCGTCGCGGAAGAAGGTTCGTTGGACGGCTGCGGATTGCTGGGCGAGAGTGCGTTTCTGTTTGGTCCAGATTTCTTTGATGATGGTTCCGAGGAAGTCGGCGAGCGGCGGGTCATTGGCGATGGTGAAGTCTTCGAAGCGGGGGTTCATGTTGAGATTCATGGAGGATCGCAGCACAAGCCGCCAATCGTCGTTCTCGAACAAGCAAAACTTCGCATGGTTCTGACTGACGCGGACGCTATCCAGTCCAAACGCCTGGCGTATTTGGTGCGCTGCCTCCGGATCGCGGCGGGCAAAGGTGAAGTCGATCAGCCACCGCACCGATAGGGCGCCGCCGGCGGCGTGCAAATCCTGCACTTTCAATATCTCGTGACGGGCGGCGGTCCAGGTCGAAACAAACAGTGTGGCCGGTCCGGTCTTCGCCAGGCAGGCGATGATCAAATCCAAAAGGGAGAACTGGCCCTTGGTGAATCCGAACAGCTCATTGCGTTTGGTCAGCCCCTCGATCGCCGCGGCCGCGGACTCCGCGCGGCGCAAGTCCCGCAGCTCCCTCTTTCCCTTGGCTCTCGCGCGGACAAACACCGTCGGCGTTTCGATCTCTCCTACGTCAACGGTTTGCAGCTTCTCGCGCGACAGTAACGGGTTCGATATCGGTTGAAGTGCCATACCTTTAATTCGCTGCCGGCTCTTCCACCTTTCCTTTTTCTACCGTTCCGCCGCCTTCACTCCACCAGTCGCCGCGGTTGGATTTGTGATAAGTGGATTGGTCGCACTCGATGCGGCGCGCTCGGCCCTCATCGTCGGCAACCACTAGCTCCCACCACTCCGGATGTTCGACCGTGTAAGGCGTGCTGATGGTGGTGTCATCGTCAACGTAAATCGTGTGGACGCGGACCTCCGTCCAAGCGCTATGGTAGTGTTTGCCGGTGACCGTTCCCTCACTCAGTTGCGGCGAACCTCCGCAACCCGCGCAAGCGGCGAACAAACATAGGGCAGTCAACAGGTATCGCATCGCCAGTTACCTCCATAACTCTTTACGAGTCTCTATTAAATCTGCGGTTCGCCGGCGGCAACCAACCAAGTCTCTCTCACAGCGCGAC
>CAZDGT010000018.1:0-1911 GCA_964504905.1 uncultured Bordetella sp.
GCCCGCACGACGGCGAGCACGGCGCGCATTGAATCCACGGCACCGGGGCAGCCGTCGTCGTACATCGCCACCAGCATCGCGTCGATCAGTTCGTCGTCGCTCATCTCGTTACCTCAAATGGCGGGCGGCTGGCGTTCCAGCACCAGCAAGCCCGATTTCGTTACGCCGCACCGTCGCCACCCTGCCGCGATAAAACAAAATCCAGGGTTTTTTGAGGCGACCGCTTTCGGATTGACGTAGGTGTAATGCCGGCTATCAGGCCAGAGGCAATCAGCAATCGCGTCCGCCTGTCGAATGAGTCGCGAGGATTGGATGGCGCTTTCGTTTCGGAACACGGCGCAATTGACTCCGCGTTGCCCACTGTCGTCGATAAACTTGCGCCAGACAAAAATGGCGTCCGCTCGCTCGGTGCGCAGGACGACTTTTTCTCCGGGGCCAACAAACAATCTCCGGCGTCGGCCGTCTGCGTATCGGTAACAACTATAGTGTCGTTCATAGAGTTCAAGGCAGTCCTCGTCGCCGTCTTTTGTTAGCCACCAGTCAGGCACACTCACTCACCGCACACCCTCCGCACGATGTGATCAACTGACGCGAACATGGTGACTTGCTCGACACCCTCCCGCACCGCCTCACGCACAATCGGCATGAGGGCGCCGGCCAGCCTGCGCCAATACTCGCGCGCCTCGTCTGTCAGTTCGTCCCACTCATGCACGTTCCAGTGCGGATCAAATATGCGCGGCTCTACGTCTGCACGGTGCAGCGCCCTCGCCAATCGCTCGCGCAACTCATTCATGCGGCAAACTCCTTCTCCTTGCGGTTATCAGCACGGGCAAGAAATACACGGACATGACCAGCGCCCCGCCCCATCCGCCCGCGATGGCGCCTAAGACAATCAGCGCCCCCGCAATCGGGAGCCCCGGATGCCGGCCCAGCTTGCGCCAGTAGGATTCGCGCAGGTCATTCATGCGGCACCTCGCGCGGCGTCAATAGCTTTTCGCAAGTCGCTACCCGCCTGAACGTGTTTTTGCATGTGAGGAAACATTGGGAACAAAACTATTTCGATGCCATCGCCCAACTCGTCATCCGGTGTGGGCTCGTAACTGATGCTATATTTATTTGCGGCGAGCCATTCCATCCGCTCAGCATCCGCCCTCGCCGCGACCAGTTCGGCCAGCGCGTCCTGTCGCGCGAGTTCGGCGCGCTCTAGCTGCTCAGTGAGAGCGGCATTCATTGCCCGCTCCGACTCCAGCGCGTCAGGATTGCTCTCGGCGCGGAGTCTTGCAGCTTGCTCTACCAGCCCGTGCCCGTGTGCCGTGGCGGCGTTCATGCCGTTGATGGCCGCGCGCTTGACTCGTTCCAGCTCGGCCTCAAGCTCGGCGATGCGGGCGCGGAGCTTCGCGCCTTCTAGCGGCCAGCTCGTGCGCAACTCGCCGCAATCTGGGCAGTAGTCGTGTACGTCGAGCATTCTCTCGTGGGCGCATATCTGATCTTGGCTCAAGATTCCCCCTTCACCTTCGGCACGCCCGGGTGCGCTTTAAACTTCTTCCAGTAGCTCATTCCTCACCCCTCGCCGCGTCGATGGCGGCGTCTAAATCTCCCCCGTACTTCAAGACATCCCCGCCGTACCCGTCCTTTTCATGACACGACCAAAATCCGTCTGGATGCGATCGCAGCCACCGATACCGCTCTACATCCGCTCGCAGCGCGTCGCGCTCGGCGCGGAGGCGTGAAAAATCCGCATTACAAGCGGCGTTCATGTCCTCCACCGCAGCCAGCCGTAATTTCAGCGCATCGCGCTCGGCGCGCACTTCGTCCCAGTCGCTTACGCGATCATTAGCCTGCTCTTCCCAATTCGCGGCGTTGGCTTCAGCCCGCTCGGCGCGGGCTTCTTCTTGCAGGTGTTGATGCTCG
>CAZDGT010000019.1:0-1584 GCA_964504905.1 uncultured Bordetella sp.
GCATCGCCGTGTTTTCGGTGGATCAATCCACTGGCAAGCTCACGTCAATCCAACACGCGTTGACGCAAGGAAAGACGCCGCGAAACTTCTCGCTGGATCCCACCGGGAACTATCTTTTCGCCGCCAACCAGTTATCGGATACCGTGGTCCCATTTAAGGTCGATCCGAGCACTGGAAAGCTCACGCCGACAGGCATGCCCATCGAAGTGCCCACGCCCGTCTGCGTGCTGTTCGTCAAGGCTCAGTAAGAGGGCGGCCGTTTGCCGCTAAACCTATGGTGGTGCTCAGGAATCAGAAGGTGTATACTTCTTTTGTCCGGAGGTTCCACGACGGAATCCCGGTTGGGCGGAGGGCGTTAGATGCGGGCCTTCAGGATTGAGTCGTTGCGCGCTTGGATTATTGCGCTGCTCGTGGTCGTTTGCGCGTTCACAACCATCAAGTTGAGGGCGCAGGCGCCAGCAACTCACCCCGTCAATCAAGCTGCCGCTAACCCCAGAGCCTTTCTCGACACCTACTGCGTCACCTGCCACAACCAGAAGCTCAAAACTGCTGGACTTGCGCTCGACACGCTAGACGCTTCGCATCCTAGCGCCAATGCGGAAGTTTGGGAGAAGGTGATCGGGAAGTTGCGCGCCGGCTCGATGCCACCGCCGAAGATGCCTCGTGCCGATGCGGCCACCTACCGTGTCATAGCCAGTACGCTTGAGAACGAGCTGGATAAAGCGTGGGCAGCCAGTCCGAATCCCGGCAGGATCAGCGCGGTTCATCGCCTCAATCGCGCCGAATACAACAACGCCATTCGTGACTTGTTTGCGCTCGACCTCGACGTGAAACAGCAGCTCCCCGGCGATGAAACCGCGGACGGCAGTTTCGATAATTTCGCGGACGTTCTTTCGATTTCGACCGCCCATCTGGAGCGGTATATGTCCGTAGCCCGTCAGGTCACGCGGTTGGCGACCGGGCTGCCTCCCGTCACCCCGGGTCTGGATCGCTATGAGATCCCGCTGCACGTGATACAAGACGACCGGCAGAGCGAAGACCTGCCGCTAGGTTCGCGCGGCGGTATCGCGATCCGCAAAGTTTTCCCCGTGGACGGCGAGTACCTCATCAGAGTTCGGCTGCAAAGACAGTATCAGGATTACCTCAAGGGTATGGGCTGGCCGCAGCAACTCGACGTTCGCCTGGATGGCAAGCTGTTGAAGCGTTTCACCGTAGGCGGCGCGGGCCAGGGAAGACCTGCCGCATCCAGCTACGCGGGCGATGGCGAGCCTGGATTCGCGGGCGATCCCGAGTGGGAAAAGTACATGCAGATTACGGGCGATGCCGGGCTGGAAGTTCGCATTCCAATCAAGGCAGGTCCTCGCGTGGTTGGCGTGTCGTTTGTGCGGGAAATGTGGGAGCCGGAAGGGCTGCCCCAGCCTCTGCAACGCGGGCGCGTGATCGCCAACGACGAGGTCTACATGGAGCACGCCAACGTGGGATCGGTTCAGATCGGAGGTCCGTACCAGGCCTCCGGACCGGCTCGCGATACGCCCAGCCGGCGCGCGATTTTTGTGTGCTCGCCTGCTTCCGCCGCCGCCGAAC
>CAZDGT010000020.1:0-4020 GCA_964504905.1 uncultured Bordetella sp.
GGGTGAGTTCTCCACGGTGCATGAAATCGATTGCCGCAACGAAAACGAAGTCACCGTCGCGGAAATTACAGGGGGCCGTTATCCAGTTCCGTCTCTTTGTTCGGTTAGCTTCTCTTCGAGCTACGGGCGGTTTGAATGCGCGCGGGTTCCACCGAGGCGCCACTGGCGGCTGCCAATTCCGGCATGCTCACCGACGTATCCACGAGTCGAGCCATTTCCTGCACTGGCAGTCCTTCGCACTCGCGGGCGAAGCGCAGCGTGTTCGCGCCCGGATCGTAGTCGACGCGAATCCAGTCCCCGCCGCGAACCTGCTCAGTGGCGATGAGGTTCGATACCGGCTGTACCAGCAGCCGTTCGATCGCGCGCTTCAGGTGACGCGCGCCGTATTTGAGATCCGTGCCCTGTTCCAGTAAGTAATCTTTACTGGCATCGGACACAGTGAACACGAATGCGCGGTCTGCAGACGTGTTGAAGATCCGTTGCTGAACAAGATTTAATTCAATGTCCAGCACCTTGCGCAACTGCTCGCTGCCGAGCGGCTGGAAGGTCACGATCTTGTCCAGGCGGTTGATGAACTCCGGCGTGAACTTGCGACGCGCGGCTTCCAGGCCGGAACGCGCCAGCTTTTCCGTCATGCCGTCTTCCACTTCACCCGTTGCCATTTTGGCTCGCGCCGCGCCGGCGCCGAAGCCCAGTTTCGGAGATAACAAGTTGCCCATCTCCGCCGCGCCTAGATTGCTGGTCATGAAGATCATGGCGCGCGAGAAGTCCACTTTTCTGTTGTCGCCGAGTGTCAGCGTGGCTTTGTCGAGAATACCCAGCAGCAAGTTCCACAACGCGTCGGAAGCTTTCTCAATTTCGTCGAAGAGCACGAAGCTAAGCTTCGTTGTCTCATTGTGATACTGATTCAAAACTTCTTGAGACAACAAAGGATGCGTCTCGCGGTGGCCCAGATATCCCGGAGGCGAACCGATCAGTTTGGCGATCTCATGACTGTGTTGAAACTCAGCACAGTCGATCTTGATTACGGCACGGGGATTCTTCAGCAGCGCTTCTGCTGTTGCCTCGACGATGCGCGTCTTGCCTGACCCGGTCGGTCCTAGAAACAAGAAATTCCCGATCGGACGGCCCGGCGCACTCATCCCGGTCAAGTTCATTTGATAGATGTTGACGATTTGCTGGATCGCCTCATCTTGTCCGACAATCATCCGGCGCAAGCTGTTCTCGAGTGAGACCGCTTCGCGCCCGGTTTTTCCCGGATCCAAAGGGATGTTAAGCCGTACCATATCAGCCACCTTCCTGGCACTCCTGAGGGGCCTTATTGAGCCCCCTCTCCACAGATCTTCAGGCAATCCAAGTGCCATTTCGTTAGATGCTCCTCGCCCCGGCTCGATTCACCGCTACCTTCAACTACGCTTTGGCTTAGCCGGCCGGATCTCGACCTGGCTAACTATCGTTCTTTCCGGCATATGCAGCAGCGTTCGCACCACGCCTGCCACGTCCTCGGGATGAACCTTCCAGTCCTCGCCGCGATCACCGCTGGCTGCACCTCTTCCAAACTCGGTCGCCACGCTGCCCGGCATGATTGTGCTCACGCGGACGTTGTCGTAGCGGGTATCCATCATCAGCGCTTCGCTGAAACCATTCAATCCAAACTTCGATGCGTTGTAGGCAGCGCCGCCCGCAAAGGCGTTTTTTCCCGCCAAACTGCTGATATTGACGATGTAGCCTGCACCCCCCTGTTCAAACCTGGTCAAAGCCTCGCGCGAACAATAGAACGCTCCGGTCAGATTCGTGTGGATCATTTTGTCCCACTCCTCCAACGTGATCCGGGACACTTTGGCGAATATTCCAACGCCGGCGTTGTTGACCAGCACATCCAGGGTGCCAGCCTCGCGATCCACGAAATCGAACAGCGCTCGAACGCCTTCATACTCACTTACATCGGCAGCTTTTCCCTTGACTTTACCGGGCCAAAGTGCGTCCATCTCGGCTACCGCCTGGGTGACCGAATCCGGCCATCGGCCGCAAACCACCACCATTGCGCCTTCCGCCAGCAGCATCTCCGCGATGGCACGGCCAATTCCGCGGGTGCCGCCGGTAACCAGGCAAACCTTGTTCTCCAGTGAATTTTGCTGTCTCATCCTTTCAGCATACGGGCCAATATGGCTTACGCCAATCCGACCCACCGGAGGGGACGTAGAATGGTACAGGACCCAAACATGGCGGATTCGAGCATCTTCTGGCTGCGCGTAGCTGCGTTCCTCTACGCCATGGGCTTGCTGCATTCGATGCTGGCCATCCTCAGGCGGGGGAATGATTTTTATGGGTTTGCTCTGAATACTTTCCGCGTTGGAGTAGTCCTGCACGGCGTTGCGATCGTGGAACTGGCGATGACCGAAGGGCGGATACCGGTAGAGAACTTCTACGGCACCATCAACCTGTGCGCTTTCCTGATCGCGTTGGTGTTCCTGTTCGTCGACTGGAGATATCACTTCGCTAGTACCTCCGTGGCGCTTTTCCCGTTGGTCTTCTTGATGACATTAGTGGCGGGGATGCGTCAGCCGGTACCTGCGTGGTCAGACGTCCGCGTTCGCGACGCCTGGTTGATCGTCCATATCGTGCTGGTGCTAGCGGGCTACGCAGCGTTGCTACTCACCGCTATTTCTTCGATCTTTTACCTTGTCCAGGAGCGACGACTCAAGAGCAAGAAGAGCCAGACCCTGCTTGAGAAGCTGCCGCCGCTGGGAACTCTGGACGACTTGATCAGCAGCTCTATGGGTTTTGGCTTCGTGTTCATTACTCTGGGCGTGATCTTCGGTGTGATGTGGGCCTACATCGAGTTGGGCACCAAATGGGTGGGCAATGCCAGCATCACTCTCTCCTTCGTGACCTGGGGGTTGTGCCTGGCCATGATCTTCATGCGCGCGTCGGCGGGATGGCGGGGGCGCAAGGCCGCATTGATGGCGCTAGTGGTGCTAGGCTGCGGCGCCTTAACCTGGGTGGCGCATGCCGGATTGAGGCCGACTCTGGTCCCATGAAGCTGCTGATCACAGGTTTGAGTCACCACACCGCTCCGGTGGAGGTACGCGAGAAGCTGGCGTTCGAGGAGCAGTCGCTGCCCAGTGCTCTCGACCGCCTTTGCCACCGGCCCGGCATGGTGGAGGGCATGATCCTTTCCACTTGCAACCGCGTGGAAGTGGCGGTGACGGCCGAAGAATCGAGCGACGCGGTTCATTCCGTGGACGAGTTTTTAGCAGAAGCGCGGAGCGTGGAGCCTAGCTGGGTGTCGCCCTACCTCTATCACTACAACGGTCCGGATGCGATTCGTCACCTATTCCGCGTGGCATCGAGCCTGGATTCGATGATCGTCGGGGAACCGCAAATTCTGGGGCAACTGAAAAACGCCTACATGCTCGCTAAGGAACACGGTTCGGTCAACGGATTCCTGGATCTGGTAATGACCCGCGCGTTCAACGTAGCGAAACGAGTGCGCACGGAGACGGAGATTGGGTCCAGCGCGGTATCGGTGAGCTATGCAGCGGTCGAATTGGCACGCGATATTTTTGGATCGCTCTCCGGAAAGCGCGTGCTGCTGGTGGGGGCGGGAAAGATGGCTGAATCCGCTGCCCGGCATCTGCGGCGTGCGGGAGTCTCCGACATTCTGGTAACCAACCGTACACGTTCTCGCGCGGACGGCCTCGCCGAAGAGTTCCACGGCCGTGTGATCGATTACGAAGACATGGCCCACACCTTGCCGGATGTGGACATTGTGATCGCCTCCAGCGGAGCGCCGCACTATATCCTGACCAAAGACATCATGCGCGGCGTCATCAACCGCCGCCGGCACCGCCCGATGTTTCTGATCGACATTGCCGTGCCGCGCAATATTGAACCTACCGTGAATACTTTAGATGGGATCTTCGTCTATGACATCGACGATCTGGATCGCGTAGTCAAGAACAACCTAGCCGGTCGCGTGAACGTGGCGGAGCAGGCCGAGGAAATCATCACCGAAGA